>NZ_JBHNYX010000100.1:0-1308 GCF_054960505.1 Alteromonas sp. G4i13
CTGAGGGATCCCCACGAATTTAATTTCATATGCCTCCGGCCCAGGCTCCGTCAACTATGGAGCTGTACCATTTGAGTGCAGCTTTCCACTGTCGCATAGTAAATCGTATTCGACAAGCGACAGCCCTGAGTCCAAGGTAATGGAATGACAACACGCTCCTGGTTTCAGTGTTGGCTTGGAAGCGCCGATGCTTATTCGATGAGACAAGTATTATACCCAGTAATATAGCTACGAGTGACGCTAACGTCGTCAGCAATACCAGTATTGTTAGACGCTGCTTTTTCACGCTTTTATTCTGTTCATAGCCAAGCCCGAACTTCGTGCTTTTCATGTCTCTAAAGCCTTCTTCAATTTGCATTCGTTGCCTGTAAATGGCCACTACTTGTTTCGATAAGCTTCGGTGAGACGCCAGTGTTGTGGCTAATAGCCACGGGTCTTTCGCCCCTTGCGCATGGGCTTTTGAGCGTTTTGAGGCTTTACGTGTACCATCTGGATTTGAAGCATGACGCCCTTTAGATTTCTGTTTAAAAAGAACTAGCGTGCAGGCAAAGGGATTACTTCTTACTATTTGGCTGTTGTCAAAACGCTTCGGACGACAGGTTGCTTGAGTATAGAGATAGCGAATACACTGCCACGTATCTCCTCTATCAAGTGAATAAAAATGTGGCTTACGGATACGTCCAATAATGTCCCATCCAAGCGCCCTAACTGCCCTGAACCAAGGCGATTTATACCCTGCATCGGTAACGATAATGGGTCGGCAATTTGAAGGTAACATGGCGTGTAATGTCTTTAAGAATGCTTTGTGGGTGGCTGGTTTCTCTTTGGTCTTGTTGCAATGCACTTCTTGATAAAGTGTGACGGGCCGACCTTTTAAAGATATTGCCGCGCGTAAAAGAAAATGCGCTTTACGGTCGTCTAAATCTGACCAGTCGATTGAGATAACAGGGCGTGTTGTGTTGCCGCAAAATAGTTGGCATATAGATGCATAGATGAGCGGTGTTTCACTTACTAAATGCGGGTTTGAGAGCAAGCGGTCAGCACGTTTAATCCGATGTTTCTCAAAGGCTTTAGTCTTAATTCCTCGACCTATGCTGGTTACGGTCGCAGCGCTTCCATTAAGCAGACTTTTGACGCACGCCGTGACCGCACTTAGACGAGTTTTATGCATATTGTAGCTGACAAGCGATACGACATTGTTCACAATAGATAGAGCATTCATGGCTGTTTGGCCTCGGTGATTTTTGGCGATTGATCTGATCACCAAACGTCATGAATGTTCCTATCTTTTTTATCTCGCTGATATCG
>NZ_JBHNYX010000101.1:0-1300 GCF_054960505.1 Alteromonas sp. G4i13
GGCTCTTCATCATTAACGGGGGACATCCGCATTCATTAAACTGATTTTGCGAAGAATCATTTAATGGAGAGTACAGATGTCCCACGCAGGTACTATTTTAGGCATAAGTGAGTTAGAAATTGAACGTGTTCATCGACATGATTTTATTGAAGTGTGGGCAAAGCCTACTAAAAAGCCACTATGCAAGCATTGCGAGAGTCGACATTTACGCATAAAAGCCACACATAAGCGCACTGTAAAGCACACGCGTCAAGGTAATCAGGTGCTAACGCTACATTTAAAGGTGCCTAAATATCATTGTCGGTGCTGTGGCCGTTATTTCAGGCATCCTTTTGTTGGGATCCGGCCACGCTACCGGGCGTCGGAGTGCTTTCGCTTGGAAGTCTTTGAGGCGCACCACGGCGGTGTTACGCAGCGTGGTATCTCACGCACACATCGCATTAGTCCGACTACGGTAGAGCGTTGGTACCAATCTCACATCAGCCAAAAATATAAAGAGATTATCAGTCGCCCCTGTCCCGAGATGTTAGGCATAGACGAACACTTTTTCACGCGCAAAAAGGGCTACGCCACTACGTTAGTGGATTTACGTAACCGCAGCGTTTTTGATGTGAAGCTGGGGCGTTCTGAGCTGAGCTTGCGCAGCTATCTACGTCATTTACCTGGTAAAGAAAACGTGCGACTCATCGCTATGGATTTGTCCGAAACGTATCGCAGCATTGCTAACAAGTATTTTCCTAACGCGACAATCGTCGCTGACCGCTTTCATGTCGTGCGATTGATAAACCATCATTTTTTGAAAGCATGGCAAATACAGCACCCCGAGGGACGAAAGAACCGTGGCTTACTGAGTTTAATGCGGCGGCATCAATGGCGACTGAACGAAGATAACAGAGCAAACTTGGACCGTTACTTGGCGAACTACCCCGTCCTACGCGCATTGTATATAACGAAACAAAGGCTTATCCGTTTCGTGCTGATGAAAACGATGAACCAAAATCGGATGGAGAAGAAATTACCTCAATTCTTAGAGTTACTCGCACAGCTGCATCAAAGCCCACTTAAAGCCTTAGCGAAGACACTGACATCCTGGTTACAACCAATAGTGGCCATGTGGCGCTTTACACGAAACAACGGGATCACTGAAGGCTTCCACAACAAAATGGAAATGATATCGAGAAGAGCGTATGGTTTTAGAAACTTTGAAAATTATCGAATAAGAGTGATGACCCATTGTGGATGGGATGGTGTTATCAATCGTGTAAGGTGAATGCTGATCCCCCGTTTATGGGGTAGAGCC
>NZ_JBHNYX010000102.1:0-1292 GCF_054960505.1 Alteromonas sp. G4i13
TGACCCATCCTAAATAGCGTTGACACTTTTCAAACTTAATTTGGAGAGTGTAATGAAATCAAATAGCAAAAGAACTCAACGCGATTATTCCCTCGCTTTTAAACTGGCCGTTGTAGACCAAGTTGAAAAAGGCGAATTCACATATAAACAAGCACAAGAGCACTACGGAATTCAGGGGTGTTCAACGGTTTTAGTTTGGCTTCGTAAGCATGGTCGTCTAAATTGGACGTATGGTACACCTAAGCTTCTTAAACGAGGTAACTGCGTGGATAAGTCCAAAGTAGAGCTTACTCCAGAACAGCGTATTAAGGCTCTGGAGAAAGAGCTTGCTGATACGAAAATGAAAGCTGATTTCTTCGAAGCCGTCGTGAATGTTCTTGAAACTGATTATGGAGTAAGCGTTGTAAAAAAGCGCAAAAGAAAGTCATCCAGGAAAAAGTGATAGACGGGGTTTCCGTAGCCAAAGCTTGTCGTTATCTGAATATTTCTCGTCAGGCCTATTACCAACATTGTGCTCGTTCAATCAAGCGCGAAGAGCATGAGGCTAGAGTCATTCAATTCGTACGTCATGAGCGAATGATTCAACCTCGCATCGGCACTAGGAAACTACAGTATCTTCTTGCGCTCGTAAAAATAGATATTGGTAGGGATCATCTCTTTAATTTACTAAGAGAAAGGCGTCTACTGGTGCCGACAAAGCGTGCCTATCACAAAACAACCAATAGTCATCATCGGTTCCGCTGTCATCCCAACCTCATTAAAGCGGGGTTAAAAGCCGATAAACCCAATCAGCTATGGGTAGCAGATATCACATACTTACCGACGCGAGGTGGAGAGAGTTATGTGAGTCTCATTACAGATGCTTATTCTCGGAAGATTGTGGGCTATCAGGTTGACGATAACATGCGAACGCAGTCAGTAAAGCAAGCATTTACTCGAGCACTTAAACAAAAAAGTATAAACGAAAAACTCGTACATCATTCTGACAGAGGTATACAGTATTGCTCAGAAGAGTATCAAAAACTCCATAGAAAACATGATGTACAGTGCTCAATGACAGATGGCTACGATTGCTATCAAAACGCCCTTGCTGAGCGGATAAACGGTATTCTTAAAAATGAATACTTACTCCATAAGCCAAGAGATTTAGAAGAAGCGAGAAAGATGGTTGCAGAATCAGTAGCAATCTATAATGGTAGGCGGCCACATCTGGCCCTTAAATACAAAACGCCCGATGAAATACATCGGGCGTTTTAACCGAAATAAGTGTCAACCTATTTCAGGACTAGTCA
>NZ_JBHNYX010000103.1:0-1182 GCF_054960505.1 Alteromonas sp. G4i13
TGCTGCCGCAGCTTCGGTATATTGCTTAGCCCCGTTACATCTTCCGCGCAGGCCGACTCGACTAGTGAGCTATTACGCTTTCTTTAAAGGGTGGCTGCTTCTAAGCCAACCTCCTAGCTGTCTATGCCTTCCCACATCGTTTCCCACTTAGCAATATTTTGGGACCTTAGCTGGCGGTCTGGGTTGTTTCCCTCTCCACGACGGACGTTAGCACCCGCCGTGTGTCTCCCGGATAGTTCTCATTGGTATTCGGAGTTTGCAAAGGGTTGGTAAGTCGGGATGACCCCCTAGCCTTAACAGTGCTCTACCCCCAATGGAATTCGTCCGAGGCTCTACCTAAATAGATTTCGGGGAGAACCAGCTATCTCCCGGTTTGATTGGCCTTTCACCCCCAGCCACAAGTCATCCCCTAACTTTTCAACGTTAGTGGGTTCGGTCCTCCAGTTGATGTTACTCAACCTTCAACCTGCTCATGGCTAGATCACCGGGTTTCGGGTCTATACCTAGCAACTAAACGCGCAGTTAACACTCGCTTTCGCTACGGCTCCGTTATTCACTTAACCTTGCTACTAAATATAAGTCGCTGACCCATTATACAAAAGGTACGCAGTCACCCCGAAGGGCTCCCACTGCTTGTACGTATACGGTTTCAGGTTCTATTTCACTCCCCTCACAGGGGTTCTTTTCGCCTTTCCCTCACGGTACTGGTTCACTATCGGTCAGTTAGGAGTATTTAGCCTTGGAGGATGGTCCCCCCATATTCAGTCAAGATAACACGTGTCCCGACCTACTCGATTTCACTGTAAAGAATCCGTCGTGTACAGGGCTATCACCTTGTATCGCTCCTCTTCCCAAAGGATTCCACTAAATTCTAAACAGCTTAAGGGCTGCTCCCCGTTCGCTCGCCGCTACTAGGGGAATCTCGGTTGATTTCTTTTCCTAAGGGTACTTAGATGTTTCAGTTCCCCTCGTTTGCCTCGTTAACCTATGTATTCAGTTAACGATACCTATAAATAGGTGGGTTTCCCCATTCGGACATCTGTGGCTCAAATGCATTTTGTCGGCTCACCACAGCTTTTCGCAGACTTACACGTCCTTCATCGCCTCTAACTGCCAAGGCATCCACCGTATACGCTTCGTCACTTAACCATACAACCCCAAACAGCCTTTTGACTTCTGTCT
>NZ_JBHNYX010000104.1:0-1113 GCF_054960505.1 Alteromonas sp. G4i13
GCTTTGAATCGCCACCGCACATTCACAACATAACCTATAGAGGTATTGTGATTGAAGGTGAAATGCACAATGACGATCCAAACGCAGCAAAGATGTGGATGCCAACAGGTTCGTTTTGGACTCAACCTGCAGGTGAAGATCACACCACTGCGGCAAACGACAAAACCAACCTGATTTACCTGGAAATTGATGAAGGCCCATACCTTGTAAAGCCATCAAAAGAACATTTTGACAACGGCGAAAGGCCAATCAACGTTCACGCAGACAATATGGTGTGGCTGCAAAAAAGCGACCTTGTAAATATAGCGGCCAACGGTGTTTCTGTTGCCTATTTGTGGGGCGAGACAAGTAGTGTATACGGTACCCTTGTCAAGCTTCCAAAAGGATTTAAAGGTTCAATAAAATCTAATGGTGATGAATTTAAGGCAGTGGTTATCAAAGGAAGTCTCAATTATACCCAAAACAACGCCTCCAGACAGATTGAATTAAACGCAGGAAGTTATATTGAATCATCAACTGCCGCACACCATTCTGTTGAAAACGCAAACCAAAGCGAAACCATTGTATACGTAAGAACGTCGTCAAAATTTAGCGTTACAGATTAGTACGCTTTTTTCAGCTCACTTACGCGGGGCTTTTTCACGCTTGCTTCGCGTATTTTCTAGGTATTCAGCAATCATAGAATAACCGTTTTGCCTTGCAAGCTGCTCTGGTGTATTGCCATCATAACCTTTCAAATCTAACCTAGCTCCTGCTTCCACCAATACTTTCGCTGCCTCTAAATGCCCATGCCACACTGCGTCATGAAGCGGTGTATACCCGTTGTTAGGACCTTGCGCGTTAAGCACTTCCTGAAAGCCAGGATATTGACTAAGTAACGTCAGCATGTCTGCACGCCCAAAATATGCGGCTTTGTGTAAAGCAATTGCGGCCATGTAGGCGCCGGTAAGCGTTTGATCTGCGCCGTTATCTAGCAACAGCTTTGCTACTTTCAGGTAGCCTTTCATCGCTGCAAGCAGCAGCGCGCTATGAAAATCACTGCCTTGTTTCAATACGGGCGCAACCGCATTAACGTCATACCCTTTTTCTAGCAGCACTTTTATTTCAGCTACC
>NZ_JBHNYX010000105.1:0-1109 GCF_054960505.1 Alteromonas sp. G4i13
TTATACCAATTGCATTAATTAATTGACCAACTTTATCCACTCTCTCCAACAGAGATTTTTGACTCGTTCAACATCCGCAATGAATGTATTCCAAGCGCGAGAGACCTGTTCCACTATTTCTTCGTAACCTCGAAATACGCGGTTTGATAAGCAACGTTGCCGTAACCATTGCCATACTTGCTCCATCGGGTTCAGCTCCGGAGAATAAGGTGGGAGTTTTAACAGACTGACATTGGTAAATGGGCTGGCCGTATCGATCGTATGCCAGCCCGCGCCATCCATTACAACAACGGCATGACGCCCAGGCTCTGTCGCTTCACTTATTAATTTCAGATGCTGCTTCATCACCTCTTTATTCACAAGAGGGCTGATAAGCGCCTGAGTATTACCATTGCTCGGACACACCGCCCCAAAGACATAGCCATAATCGAATTGCTGTTGCTTTACTACTCTTGGCCTGCTGCCCTTGGCTGCCCATATTCTGGACGTCTGATTTTGCTGACCGAATCGTGCTTCGTCTTGAAACCAGACGTCAACGCGATCCAGAGGAAGATGACCGGGAGTGTGAAGGATCGTTTCCAGCAGGAAATTTTTTAAAAGTGTCCTGGGTTTGTTGTGATTGTTTAGGGTGTTTAGAGCGACTGGTTATCCAACTGAAACCGAGCGCATCCATGATGCGGTATACGTTTCGCAACTGATAATCGATTTGGAAGGTGTCGCTAATGTATTGTCGTACATCCTGTGCAATCAAACGCCCCCCCTCCTTTTTAACCGCATTTTCTTTGATAAAATGTGCGATCTGTTCTCGCTGGGAGACGGAGAGCTGACAGGGTCTACCCGGACTAGGTTTGGATTGCAGACCTTCAAGTCCGTGCGCCAGATAGTTGGATACCCAGGTATTAACACTGCCTCTGGCAACCCCAAGGTAAGTTGCTATCTGGGTTCGTGTTTCCCCATTCTTGAAATGATACAAAGCTAGATAGCGGGTTCGCAGTTGCCCGTTGGAGGTTTGCTTTGCTAATTGTTTAAAGTCGTCGGCTGTATGCATATCAAAATCACTCGAATATGAATACCACTATTAGATCAAACTTTTAAGACAATTGGTATTA
>NZ_JBHNYX010000106.1:0-1074 GCF_054960505.1 Alteromonas sp. G4i13
GCAAAGACTTTTTTGCCTGTATCTGGTCCTACAGCAATGCGGTAATTGACAGAGGCTGCTTGCAAGGGCAGTAAACTATCTTCGTCATCCATGGGTAAATCGAGAAATGTGTTGTCCATATCCCGTTGAACGAGCCCGGCCTTCTCCAAGTAGGTCGCGATGCGATGGCTAATGACATTCACGAGGGTTTCCATATCATTGTGGTTTGGTGCTTTAACGCACTTGAATTTGGACTGTCCACACTCCTGAGTGATAACGCCTTCCAAAAAGAGCATGTGAAAGTGAATATTGAGATTCAGTGCACTACCAAATCGCTGAATGTAAGTCACCGCTCCTGTGTTTGCTTGCTTCTTAAGATACCCAGCCCGATGCACAATATCGCAAGAAATAGCACGATGAATGATTTGCATGATTTTACTTAAGTGTTTGGGATACCTAGCTAGAAGTAGACGAAGCGGGATGGGTAAACTCAATACCCATTGGCGTACAGGGTAACCGTGAAGAACATCTTCAACTAACAACTTGGCACTTTCTGCCATCCTTCTTGCACCGCAACTTGGGCAAAATCCCCTGCGTTTGCAGCTGAACGCCAGCAGTTTCTCATGCTTGCAGTCGTCACAAACTACACGCAAAAAACCATGCTCAAGCCGACCACACCTAAGAAACTCTTCAAACTCTTTTACCACATGAAGTGGTAACGACTTCCCTTTTTGTGAAAGCTGCTTCTGAAATTCTGGGTAGTGGCGTTCGACCAATTGATACAGTAACGTCTGCTCTGGACGATGTCGTTTATAGGTATGAGAGTGAGTTACTAGCAATGGCGCCTTTATCTTGAATTGGCATCACAGTGTGTATATGATTTTAATGTAAATCTACTGATCAATAGGGTGGGAAATTTATAGTCTCAAGGTCCGAAAAACGTACAATGCAGCCCCTCATACTTTAGCTTCCAACCAACTGAGCCTTTTCATTGCCTTGGCAGAAAAGCTGATTTCCAACCTTAGAATGCAAATAGCCAAATAAAGGCGCGGTTTTTATTGTCGCGGCTACCAATCGGCTGGATAAACTTGATGA
>NZ_JBHNYX010000107.1:0-1039 GCF_054960505.1 Alteromonas sp. G4i13
TAGTCAATACAATCTACCTGCGCTGGAGTCTCGTTTGAATCTGCAAAATTCACCTGACCGAGAAAAAATGCATCACTTTTTTCCCGATGAAGCTGTGCAAAAGAGCATGGATTTAAATCTCAATATTATCGAAACCATGGTGAGTGAACTTTACAAGATTGAACATTATGTAAAGACTCAGGCACAAACACACCGTGCAACAGATTTACATATCCTTAAGTCGTTTCCAGGTATCGGAAAAATTTTAGCCCTGACCATTTTGTATGAAGTTGGCGATATTAAGCGGTTTCCATCAGTTCAAAAGTTTGCCTCGTATTCACGGTTAGTGAAATGCAAAGCTGAGTCGGCCGGTAAAACACATGGCACGCAGGGTAATAAGATTGGCAACGCACACTTGAAGTGGGCATTCAGTGAAGCAGCGGTGTTGTACCTCAAAGGTAATGACAACGCCAAACGGTATCTAGCCAAGTTACAAAAGAGAATGAGCAAGGCGAAGGCCTTATCAGCACTCGCTCACAAAATCGGAAGATGTACTTACTTTATGTTGAAGAATCAGCAGGTATTCGATGAAGAACGCTTTTTAAACGGGTAAGTCGCGCAGTGGCATGAGCTTTAGCGTCTAACTGGTTAAACGACGAGTATCGACTTATCGCACAGTACTCTGCATTAAGCAGCATCGATAAGTATACCAACAAGTCATAACCTGCTGCGTTTGATTAGACATGCCACTGTTGCGCATCTCTACCTTTTTACGAATTTGCTTACACCTTCACTGAACCTGATACTAACTGGTCAATGCAGCCACTTAGGTTTGAATAGGACAGAGGAAGGTTAACCGATGAATGTCTAGTGCCGTTGCCAGTCAAAAGGAATTGAAAAGAGCAACAATAAGAGCCTCTATATGTGTTTGACGTAGGCAATACGCTTAACATCGACCATGACAGACGAAGTAAACGAGTTCTAAAAAGGCAACGGTATTGATCTTGAAATAGTGGTCAAAGGGCTATCTTTTTTCATTGACAGCCCGGAGGCTCATATG
>NZ_JBHNYX010000108.1:0-1004 GCF_054960505.1 Alteromonas sp. G4i13
TATGATGCTGGCTTTAAGGAGGCGTAAGATGAAAATTCGAGAAAATGTATTTGCGTTCGCGTGCGCCGCATCGTTCAGCTTCGAGAGTGTTGTTAGTTGTTAGTTCTTTGTTCATTATTACAATGCCCGACATGATGTCACCCATGGCTGGTAATATAATGTTTTCAGACTGGCAAGGGATGATATGGAACGTGCCTTTATTGGGTGTAGTGATAGGCGGAGCTTTATGGGCTTTGTTCGCAGGTGTACTGGGTTGGCTTATTGCCAGTATTTACAATAGGCAGCTGTAGTAGTGAGGGCTAAATAAATAGTCAGTATTTGTCCTTTTAGCACAGGTACGATATTTGCTGATATCTACTGCCACATAAATTTAAACTAACGGTGAGATATTATGATAACCAATAATTCAGAATTAGCCTTACAGCAAGCCATGCAACTACCCAGTCAAACCAATACAGAGAAGCAGGGTTGTAGCCAGCCACCTGAGTCAAAAGGACAGGACTTTGCTGAAATAATGGATACACTGAAGCAGCAAAAAAGCGGTTAAAGTGTGCCACGAGTAAAAATAACCGGCACGCTAATGCCGGTTAATTCCTTTCCTATTCATAACAACTGCGCTTACCTTTTAGGCTGCTACTCTGCCTACGCTGAATATTGTCTTACTCCGTCGATGTAGTTCATGAACAGCTTCAATGATTTGCATCAGTTATAATTTTTATCATCATCATCATACGCATGGAGCTTTAGAAACCATTTCTCAGCCGCGAATACGATAAGAAGTCCAGCCACAGAAATCCCAACAATGAAGATATCTGATTTTGCTTTCACCCACATAAAAGATAGAAGAACAATGATATCGAGAATAATTGCACTGACTAGTACCCAAGCTTTAGCTTGCACATCATCTCGTAAATGCTTGAACACTCCCCAGTGGATGAAGATATCCATTACGATATAAAAAACTACACCGATGGAGGCTATGCGGCTCAAATCGAAGAATATGG
>NZ_JBHNYX010000109.1:0-918 GCF_054960505.1 Alteromonas sp. G4i13
ATGTAGAGCTGCGCCGGTCACCGGCTCTTATTGTTGCGCTTTTCAATTCCTTTTGACTGGCAACGGCACTAGACATTCATCGGTTAACCTTCCTCTGTCCTATTCAAAGCTAAGTGGCTGTATTGACCAGTTAGTATCAGGTTCAGAGAAGGTGTAAGCAAATTCGTAAAAAAGTAGAGATGCGCAACAGTGGCATGTCTAATCAAACGCAGCAGGTTATGACTTGTTGGTATACTTATCGATACTGCTTGATGCAGAGTACTGTGCGATAAGTTGATACTCGTCGTTTAACCAGTTAGACGTTGCAGCTCATGCCACTGTGCGACTTACTCGTTTAAAAAACGTTCTTCATCGAATACCTGCTGGTTCTTCAACATAAAGTAAGCACATCGCCCGATTTTATGAGCGAGTGCAGATAAGGCCTTCGCCTTGCTCATTCTCTTTTGAAGCTTGGCTAAATATCGTTTGGCGTTGTCATTACCTTTGAGGTACAACACCGCTGCTTCACTGAATGCCCACTTCAAGTGTGCGTTGCCAATCTTATTCCCCTGCGTACCGTGTGTTTTACCGGCCGACTCAGCTTTGCATTTCACTAACCGTGAATACGAGGCAAACTTCTGAACTGATGAAAACCGCTTAATATCGCCAACTTCATACAAAATGGTCAGGGCTAAAATTTTTCCGATACCAGGAAACGACTTAAGGATATGTAAATCTGTTGCACGGTGTGTTTGTGCCTGAGTCTTTACATAGTGTTCAATCTTGTAAAGTTCACTCACCATGGTTTCGATAATATTGAGATTTAAATCCATGCTCTTTTGCACAGCTTCATCAGGAAAAAAGTGATGCATTTTTTCTCGGTCAGGTGAATTTTGCAGATTCAAACGAGACTCCGGCGCAGGTAGATTGTATTGACTG
>NZ_JBHNYX010000011.1:0-114588 GCF_054960505.1 Alteromonas sp. G4i13
CGAAACAGTCCTGCAAGCCTAGCGAGCTAAGTTAAAGGACTGTGACAAAGAGTAAAAGGCTTCCATTTAGACCCCTTCGGGCAGCGCCTTTGTGCCATCTATACTGCGTTGAATGTTTTCGATTTAGAACCACTAAACCGTCAAACATCCGCCTTGTCTAGATGGCACACAGACCGCTGTAAAAATGTACAACAAAGGTCAACAGGCCCTAGGGTTTCAAACTTTCTTTACTTTTTTACCATCCTTATTTTCCCCCTTTTTGAACTCAGGTCTTATTCTTTTCGTTAAACAAATTAAGTTAATAGTTGATTTAGTGGCTTAGGGAATAATTATGAAACATTATGCGGTAAACACAGAAGTAGAATGGGAATGGGGAAACGGTAGTGCAACGGGAAATATCAGAGAAAAATTTACCAATGATGTAGAACGCACGATTAAGGGTTCGTCAGTAAAACGAGAGGCTAGCGACAGCGACCCAGCATATCTCATTGAACAGGACGACGGTAGCAAAGTGCTAAAATCTCACAGCGAAATTACGAAGTCGTCTTAATTTGTTGATTAATAAACCTAAACGAAAAATACAGCGTTCTTTTTTCACTGATAGCGATGTCGTCAATATAGCGAAATCGCTCATTGGTAACGTCCTGTTTAGTAACGTCGACGGCGTACTAACCGGGGGAACGATAACAGAAACGGAAGCCTACCGTGGACATCATGATCTTGCCATGGAGAAACACCTGTTGCGGCGCCCTTCTTCGATAACAACACTTAAAAAGCAAGGCGGCGTTGCTTACATCTACACCATTTATGGTTCTCACAGTATGTTGAATATTGTTACAAATGACGCTGACCACACTGATTCAGTTCTGATCCGAAAAATTAAGCCTACAGAAGGTGTAGACAAAATGCGCGAACGTCGCGGCATGAAGACATCATTGCGTAATCTATGTGACGGTCCAGCTAAGCTGACACAAGCTCTTGCGATAACACCTGCGCTTAATGGTGAGCCTGTGTTAAATAACACTCTGATTTGGATTGAGCAAAGTAACCATGCCATTGCTAGTAAACATATCACTAGTTCGCATCGCATTGGCATAGACTACGCAAAAGACGATCAAACCGGTAAGCTAGGTGCACGGGATGACACAACCTTGCCTTGGCGGTTCACGCTTAAGTAGCGCACCTCAATTGAAACTACTTCGCAAAAGCGAAAGTCAGCTTGCAGTCGATGTATTTGAGCAATTTGTTTACCACCCTTGGCACGGCAATATCACCGTTAGCAATTTTTGATTCAACATAAATATCGCAGTCATCATATTGAATTTGCTGGCGAATAACGTAATCGTTGAGTTCGTCAAACAGGCTTTCTTTTAAAGGCACCATGCCAATGAACGCACCTGAGCCTTTTTCATCTACAAATTCTTCACGCTTACTAAAGTAAGCGCCTTCAATTTCTCGTTTTAGCGTATACGCCTGCATGGCATCTAATTTTGTTAAGCGAAAGTGCACGCTAGTTTGGGAGTCTGTCACTGGTTATCTCAGTTTTTCTTGAAGTTTATCTAAATGGCTACTGCTTTATTTCAACTTTCCAAGGCGGGTTCACTCTATTCTCTCCTGCCCAGTACAGCTTTATTTTGTTGCCAGAGGGATCTCTTAAAATGGCCTCTTTCCAAAGGTAGCGCTGCTGCGTTGGCGGCTGCTCAAAACGAATACCTTTTTCCACAAGAGAGGTATACAACTCTTCTAGCGCCTCGTGTTCAAAATAGATCACACTGTGATTTTGAGCACTTTCGCTTTCTAAAGAGAGCGAAAAAGTGGACGAGCCTTCTGGACACGTGAATCTGGCATAATGCGGTGTATCTACAATTTGAGTGAACCCAAGTGTAAGGTAAAACTCCACCGCTTCGACCATATTAGTAACGGGTAACGTGACTTGGTTCAATTCCATGAAGATCTGCTCCTTTTGTAAAATTTTGAAAGACGCCAGCCTAGCTGGTTTTAACTGAAAAGGTCAGCGTCCAGTCAATATAACCGTTACACTATCAAAAATAACGTAGCTGCTGTGGCCGCGCCCATTGTAAGGTTAAACTGCCGTCTTCGAGTTGGCGAACTCAACCACACGCGTATTTTTGCGCCTACCGCTGCCCAAAGCGAGATGCTTGGAAAACCAATCACGGCAAAAGCGGTAACAATCGCAATACCAGATTGGGTGTAGTGCTCGCCAGGCAGTGAAAACGTGCCTACGCTGGCTAACGCCATCATCCATGCTTTAGGGTTAATTAACTGAAATAATGCCCCTTCCCACCACTTGAGCGGCCCTTGGCGTTTGGTCGACTTAATTTTGTTTTCTACTAGGCCTACTGGCTCATCTACGGGGCCAGTGGCAATTTTGAACGCTAACCATAACAGATATCCCACGCCAAGCACTTTTAGCACACTGTACAGTACGGGAAATATGTTGAACAGCGCACCAATGCCCAGCAGTGTGCTTATCATTAGACCTGCGACACCAATTACAATACCCAGCATGTGCGGCAGCGAACGTTTATAACCGTATTGTGCTCCAGAAGCCAATAGCATCATATTATTCGGGCCAGGCGTTACCGTACTGATGAACGCGAATGTCGCAAGCGCGATGAGTAAAGATGTTTCCATGACAGTCCTTATGTGTTGAGGTGAGCAATGCGTTTCTTTAAAAGAAAGGGGTCGGTTAACCAAACGCTTGTTTTTCACCAACACAATACAATCATATTTTTGTATGCATCATACCCAAATACGCTTAAAAACAGCCATACAGTTTAGTCATGGTAACGTCTGTATGGTAGTTATTTCACCAATCTGTATGGTTAAAAGCTCCTGTCAATTAAGATATAGTTATCTGTATGCAGATAACTTCATAAGAATAAATATTGCGATGACGCTTTACGAAACATTAGCCAATGAACTTAAAGCCCAAATCGAGCGTGGTGTTTTTGAGGTGGGGAACAAGTTACCTTCGGTTAGGCAGCTGTCAACGGAGCATAAAGTAAGTATAGCTACCGTGCAGGAAGCATATCGAGTGTTAGAAGCGCAGCAACTGGTAGAGGCAAAACCTAAATCAGGTTATTTTGTCGCCCGTAGTATCTTAATAGATAACACCCCTAGCATGACGAAGCCTCCGCAACGCCCTATGGATGTGTCTCAATGGGAAGATGTGCTAGACACTTTGCTGAATACCTTCAATAAAGATCATGACGCTAAAACCCTGTGCCAGTTTCAGCATGCCATGCCCAACATGACTGCCAAAACCCTAAAACCGCTTATAAAACGCCTGCATGAACTCACCAAACATCGAGCCTTGGACGGCATGATATACGGTGACGTAAAAGGTGATGAAACTCTGCGAAAACAGCTAAGCCGATTGGCCGCAGCATCTGGCTGTGTGTTGCAAAGCGACGAATTCATTGTAACTTCTGGCTGCCAGGAAGCCTTATCTGTGTGCCTTCGCGCAGTGGCGAGCGCCGGCGATGTGATAGCGGTAGAATCCCCCGGATTCTACGGTGCTATGCAAGCTATAAAAGGCGCTGAATTAAAAGCGTTAGAGATCCCCACCGACTCTGAAACAGGACTGAGTTTAAAGGCATTAAAGCTAGCGCTTGACCAATGGCCGATCAAGGCCATTTTAGTCGCCCCAACGGTAAATAACCCTCAAGGATTTGTTATGCCTGAGGCGAAAAAGAAAGCGTTATATGAATTGGCCAGAGAGTACGACGTAGCCATTATAGAGGACGACATTTACGGCGATATTGCCTACGCCTACCCTCGTCCAAAAACCATTAAATCGTTCGATAAAGATGGGCGCGTTTTACTGTGCTCCTCGTTTTCAAAAACGCTAGCGCCTGGTTTTCGCGTGGGTTGGATAGCGCCGGGAAGCTATAGAAATAAAGTGCTCCACGTTAAATATGTCAGTAGCTCTATGTGCCCTACTCTACCCCAATTAGCTATAGCCAGTTTCATTGAGCAAGGCGGTTATGACAAACATATTCGGGCTATGCGTCACCATTACCTAAGTGCACGAGACGCACTACGTTCAGACATTAAGCGTTACTTTCCCGCCGACACCTGTATTAGCTACCCTCAAGGGGGCTATGTGCTTTGGGTAGAGCTAAACAGCCGTTATGACTCCGTGAAGCTGGCTGACGAAGCCAAGCAAAAAGGAATTTATGTCGCGCCAGGGCAACTATTTTCGGCAACAGGTAAGTATCGACATTGCCTGCGTTTTAATTTCATTGATAGTACGCAGGCTGCACGCACCGAAGCTATTCAGCGTCTTGGTGAGATGCTTGTTGCACAAGAAGCCTAATTTTTTATACAAAGTGCGTAAACCCAAAGGCAGTTGATCCACATCAACGCAGGCTAGCCGTAAGTCCACCAAAATAAAACCATCCAAACTAACCTGTGAAACTTTGTATGCTTACGTTAGTGAATAATACAGATGCGAATGATGACATTGTGCCTGAAGCACACGGACTATACCGTCTGCATTTAAAGCCTAACACGCAAATGGCGATAGAGAATAAGCCCGTCTTCGGTGCGAATATTACGCTACATAGCAGCGTATTGAGGCACGATAATTTTGTGGCAACGCCAGATAATATATTAGGTTGGCTGGATCACTGCGGTTTGTCACACTTTGCAGTGAAAGCCGAGACCGACAATTCAGAAAGTGAAGACACGTCTGTACTTTTGCCTTCACAGTTTTTAAATGCCGAAGGCGGAATTTTGCGTGTAACTGCCCCCACTCGCATTTATCTAATCAGCAAAACCCCAATTGATATTAACAAACGCGGCCTGTGCCTTTTTACGCCAGTAAAATAACCACACAGAAATGTACTCTGACCCCAAAATTTTGGGGTCAGAGTACATTTATTTCTATTCAGTCTCTGGGGTGGCGTTTGATGTGCTCTCTAGGTGCAGGCTAATCGCTTCAGACAGCCCGGAATAACGCTTATCCACCCGTTGAACCATGTGGCTAAATGTAGCGGTGTCAGAGATGATTAAGCAGCCGTCTTTAGCACGGGTTAACCCTGTGTACACTAGGCCTCGATGAAATAAATTGGCGGCTTTCTCGCTATCAGGCTTAGGTAAAATAAGTACGACATGGTTAAACTCAGAGCCTTGAGATTTATGTATGGTCATGGCATACACAGTTTCAAACTGCGGTACTCTTGATAGCGATATGCTGCGCAACGCTTGTTTTTGCGCTAGCGTCTTGTCAGCACTGTCTCCCGCATTTGCCGAAGCTTGGCTATCCTGGTAAAACCACGCATAGAGCTTTCCTTTGCTGTCAGGCCAGATTACGCCAACCTCACCGTTTGATAGTCGTTGAGGATGATGATTCTTTACAATCATAATGGGCTGACCTTGATAGAAATGGCCTTCCCGCTTTCTGATCTTGTGCTTGATAGCATCGAACACCAAATTATTCAGGCCTTCTACGCCC
Source organism: Alteromonas sp. G4i13 (assembly GCF_054960505.1). Lineage (NCBI taxonomy): Bacteria > Pseudomonadati > Pseudomonadota > Gammaproteobacteria > Alteromonadales > Alteromonadaceae > Alteromonas > Alteromonas sp. G4i13. The sequence goes on from NZ_JBHNYX010000011.1 coordinate 5,483, forward strand.
ATTCCGCCCTTGCGAACCGGGGTTAGCCACCTAACCACATTCAGGCGATTAAGCGCTTCTTCGGCACTGCCAGCATCAAAAATAGGCAAGAAGCTTTCTTTGGCCAACTGGTGTAAATCACGGCCGCTAACCTGGAACGCTGGCCATAGGTGAACGCCAGGTTGTAGGCGTGATGCAGTCTTTGAAACAAGAGTTGAATCGATATTTGAATTGAGGCCAGCAGTTTCATCATTGTCACTAGCCTTATCGGTAATAGCGGCAAGTGCACCGCTTGCATCACCTCGTTGTATGGCCGTTGCAACTTTAGCCACTTGCCCTTTAAAGCGCTGATGTGCTTGAAGAGTTGCTACATAGCTTTTTGCCTGCTCATCAACCGGTAACAAGGGCAGATGCGGGCATAGCGTAGCAATGTGCTGTCTCATTAACGATGGCACGCCACCTAAAGAAAGCGCGTCGTCATGACTGTTAAAACTAAGTGAGCTATGTGTGCTGTTTGTGCCATTTGACACATTCGCGTTTTCGTCAAAACTTGCTGGCCCGGTACTAACTAGCTGCTCTAACACATTGCCAAGCTCAACCGCAGGAAGCTGGTCGGCATCACCGATAAAGTAGAGCCGTGCATGGTCTGGCAATGCTCGTACTATACGTGTCATTAGCGCTAAGTCGACCATACTTGCTTCATCGACAATGAGTACATCTGCTGCCAATTGGTTGTGCTGATTGAACTTAGTCGATACACCGTGCTCGCGCAATCCTAGTAATCTATGTAGCGTCACAGCATCGGTAGGCACGTTGTTAAGCACTGTGTCGTCCAACTTGCCGCGAAGCCCGTCTATGCTGTTCATGATAGATTCGGTCATACGCTGTTGCGCTTTACCTGTAGGCGCTGCCAGCACAATTTTTAAGTTTTCATCGCAAGCCTGTAGCGCCAGTAATAAGCGCAATACAGTATAGGTTTTACCTGTTCCTGGCCCACCGTTTATAACGCAAAAGCGCTGCATTAGGCTTTTCGCCACCGCTATTTGCTGCCAATCTTGCCGATCGGTTGTTTCGGTAGGAAAGATTGCTGGCCAAAGTTGCTTTACTTTTTCGCTTGCGTCATCACTTAACGGTGTAAGCGCAGCTCGTTTTACCACATTGCGCGCAACTTCTTGTTCAAACTCATAGTAGCGACGGCTGTACAGCTTGCCGTTGCTGTAGACAAATAGTTGAGCCACCTGCTCGTTAACCAGCGCGCTTTTTATAATTCTAAGTAACGGTGTTAGTTGTGGCACGTCAACACCTGCTTTGGGCGCTTTTTCCTGCTCGGTTTGTTCAACCAGCGTCAGTGAAGCAGCCGCCGCCTTGTTACCACTATGCTCATTTGCTTCGACCGCCAAGGCCGCCTCTTGTTCTGCGACTACCTCTTTAAAAAGCGTCGTACCCGCTATGTCTTTAATATAGATACAGCTGTGGCCATTACGCTGCATATACGACAGATATGCCAAGACCCCAGCCCAAATAAACTGTTCTTCTTGCTCCAGTTCATCAATAAAGCCAAATTCTTTTGCGACAAATTTGTCGATCGCCTCGATGCCAAACAAGTTATCAAAAAATGACGGTACAGAGTGTTGATTGCTTTTCATTATTTTCCTTTGCTTTAGCCTCTATGATGTTGACTACTCGTCATCGAAACTAAACTGCTGCTGACCCGAAGACGTTTGTTCCAAAGGCTGGTGAGAGCTGCCTGCATTCGAAGAACTATTGCCTTGCTGGGCATCGTCTTTGCTCGCAAATATCCCGTCTAATCGATTGAGTACAGACGATGGAACATCAGTATAAAATACCCCTTCCCCGCGCTCGTTTTCTGGGTGCATACCGCGTAGATACAAGTAATACACTCCACCAAAATGCATATCTGGGTCGTAGTTAGGCAGCGTATTCTTTAAATAGCGATGTAGCGCCAAGCAGTAAATTAAGTACTGAAGGTCGTAAAGGTGATGCTGGTTATTGTGAAACAGCGCTGTTGGCGTGTAGCTATCAAGGGTATCGCCAAGCCAGGTTGATTTGTAGTCTGCCACATAAAACTGACCGTCATGTTCAAAAATCAAATCAATAAACCCGTGCATCATTCCCTGTAATTTAGCTGTGATTAATTGAGGCGCTGTTTCCATCTCGCCACCAATAACGTCAGCTACGTTTTGCCTATGGGTAGCGAGTACTTCACGAAGCTGAGTCCATTGCGTGTCGTTCATTGGAAAATAGAATTCGGCTTCGCGCAGGGTTTGCACTAAGGGCAAATCACTCATACTTAGCTGCATATTGGGATACAGAGGCGTCTGTAGCGCTTCTTCTAACCATTCATAAAGTAGCGGCGTTCGCTTTTCATCTAACCCGAAGCGGTTAACCAGTTCCTTACCCGTTTCTTCCCAATCGGGCGCACTAAAGTCACTGTGCTCTAGAATATCGTGAAGTAAATTACCTGCGCTCGCACCTTTCTCTAGGGTAAAACGCAGATCACTTTTACTTACCGTACTTTCAATACCTGCCGAGGAATTGATGTCTGCATCAATTGAGCCCATCTCACCCACAAGAGTGTCGCTTGCATACACTTCTTCATCTCGAATGGTTTGAAGTACGGGCACACTAGGAAGGGTTTGACTCAAGGGCTCTGTTGTTGCGCCGGACTCCGCTGCTGTGCCTGTTTCAACGCTTTGGTTAGCACCAACCGTGGTTAAACGGCTCATTGCTGAGAACGAATACAGTCGCCATTCTTCGCTTGCCGTGCCGGTAAATTGCAACGCGGTAAGCTGAGGTAACTCATCTTCTTGTTCAAAGCCAGTATACACTTCCTCAAACTCATCACCGTCGATATGGCTGGCATGGGACGCATCTTCTTCAGCAACACGGTTTAACACACTCGACCAATCGTTGTTGCTGCCGTCGCCACCTACACCGAGTGCTCGTGCTAATGCACTTCTTTCATTGTTAGTCAGCGGTACAACGCCCATGTAACAGCGATGGGCAGCTCGTGTTACCGCCACATAGGCCAGTCGCATGTCTTCCGCTTCGCTCTCGCTTTGAACGCGAGCTATGGCCTGTGGCGTCTGCCCAAGCTGCATTTGTAAATCTTGTTTTTCCTCGTCGTAATAGGTAAATATTTGCGATGTAGTGTTGCCGTTTTTAGCGGCGTCTCTGTAGCCGGTGGCAAAAGGAACAAACACGATGGGGTACTCTAGCCCTTTCGAGCCGTGTTGAGTAATAAGTCGAATAAGTTGGCTGTCACTTTCAAGGCGCAAAGTAAGCTCTTCATCGCTTTCAGGCTTATGAATTTGCTTATTCAACCAATCGAGTAGCTGCTCTGGGCGCTGGTGAGTAGTGCTAGCTTTTTCCAGCACTTCGGCCAAATGCTGATAGTTAGTAAGGGCGCGTTCCACGCTGTCAGCATGAGGTTGATAGCTGTCTTGCATTAAATACAGCAGCACACTCATGCACCCTTTTTGCAGCCACATATCCCGCAGCGACAATACCTTGTCGATAGCAGCATCCCACTGTGCGTCATCTTCATGGTACAACAATTCAATAAGTGTTTGGGCACTATAACCCCAAAGCGGTGACGCCAAGCTCGACGCCACTTTACTTGTGTCGTTGGCATGCCAAATACCGTTAAGTAACCGCAGTACATCTTTGGCTTCGGCACTGGCAAATAAGTTACTGCGATCGCTTAGATAAACGCACGCCAAGCCTTTTTGCTGCAGTACACTTTTGATAGCGCCAGCTTCGGTCCTGTCTTTCACCAAGATAGCGATATCCTGAGGCTTAACAGGCGCGGTGCCACCATTCGCGGTTTGAAAGTGCGCTTCGTTCAATAAGCGGTAAATCTCTTGCGCAATCCACTGAGCCATCTTGCGACGCATAATGTGGGCGTTTTCTTTGTCGTCCAAACACATGCTAACGTAGTTCATTGCGCTGCGTTTCGTTACAGCACTTTTCATTACACCGCTCTTCATTAAACTATTTTGTTCGGCAGGGTCGATAAGTGGCGTTTTTGCCGCGGCCGCTTTAGGCGTAAATTCCACAGGGTTGTATTTGATATCAAAACCAAACACATCGGCAGGTCTATTTGATGCCACAGGCGCGCCATAAAATAACCGATTATAGGCTTTAACCATTCCCTCAACCGAGCGCCAGTTGGTATTCATCACCCAGCGGTAATCTGCCTGCCTACCCGCTTTTAAATAGGTAAAAATATCGCCACCGCGAAAGCGATAAATCGCTTGCTTGGGGTCACCTATCATTAATAACGCACTTTCGTTAGCATTCTCAAGATTAGGATAAACTGCGTCTAAAATCGCGTACTGCTTCGCATCGGTATCTTGAAATTCGTCGATAAGCGCTACGGGGAATTTTTTGCGAAGCTCAGGCACAAGAGTATTATTTGGCTTCACCACTTCGTCGGCGAGCATGCGAATAAGATCGTCGAAGTCGATAACGCCAAGCTGCTTTTTCTGCTTTTCAACGCGGGATTTGATGAACGCAATGGCTTCAACCACCAGCTTGAATACAGGCACCTTACTAAGTGCCTGATCTTTCTCGCCAAACGCTTTTTTAAGCGCCCCTGCAAAGTCTTTTATAGGCGTTAAAATCTCTTTTACGCCTGATGAGTTTCGCGCATATCGGGTACCTTTAACAAAGGCTTCCGCTTCGAGCGGCGGAAGATAATAACTTTGTTCATCTACGCAAGAACGCAACCAAGCTTTAAGTGCAGCCAATTCCTGCGGCCGCTCTTTTTTATGGGCCGGTGTTTTGATGAGCTGTTCTACCAATAGCCCTTCATTATCCTCTACGCTTTGAAGTAGAGACTTCACGTAGGCTAAAGACGTGTGCGGCGCTTCATCTAACTGCTTTTTACACGCTGCCTCAATATCCTCTTCACTAAGCAATATTGGGGTCAGAGTACTTTTAATGCTGGCGTTAAACTCTCGCAGCAGTTTTTCAGGTGTATGCCAGCCAGACTCTGCCAGTAGCCTAAACTCGTCCTCACTTTTGCTAATTTTTCGAATGAAGTCTTCGGCAGCTTCAAGGTATAAGTCGCTGGTGTCATTGCCCAAATTAAGCGACATGGCAAAGCCACTGTTAAACGCTAACTGGGTAATAACATGCTGACAAAAGCCGTGAATAGTAAACACCGAGGCTTCATCAAGCTCCAGCTGCGCCGCTTTTAAAAGTGCCAAACTCTCGTCAATATCACAGCTATTAAATAAATACTGATAAACCGGGTCACAGCCACTGTCTATTTCATTGCCGTTATCTTTGGCTTGCTGCCAAATAAGGAGGGCTTCTCTTAGTGTTGCCGCAATACGCCCCTTTATTTCTTCGGTCGCGGCTTTGGTGAAAGTCATCACCAATATTTCTTTGACGGTGAGCTTTTTTTCAAGCAATAGACGCAGATACAAGCGCGTAATATTAAAGGTTTTACCTGTACCAGCGCTGGCCTCAATAAGGTGGCGCCCTTTTAACGGCATAGCGACTACATCGAGTAATTGCGCTTCAGTGCCGCTGTGGTCGTCGGTTTGCGGCTGAGATTGTTCGTCTATAGGGTTATCAGAGGATGTAGGGTTGTAACTCATAGCTTCTCCTCCTGAGACGCATTGTTGACCATGGCGAGCAGCACAAAAGCACTTAAATGCGGTATATCATTCCAACTCACGCCCTGAGGAAACAGCCAATGTAAGTAAGGGTTGCTTGCCATATCGGCGCTGAACTGCCCGCTACTTTGCTGCCAGTCGATTAATGCTCGCTGTAACTCTATCGTGTTAAAAAGTGCAGCGGCTTGATCCACCGCCTGTTTCGCTTTTTCATGTTTTTCATTTGTCGTTTCGCTAGCTACAGCGTTGTCTTTATCAGTGAACGGGCACATCTCGTCAATTGCATGTTGAACTTGTCCAAGTATTGCTCTGTCGGTTTCACTAGTCCCGTCCGTACTCTCTAGTAGCGCATGCAGAATGTCGGTAAACATCTCAGGCTTTATGCTTTCCACTACAGGCTTAGTGTCTGAATTTCTGGTCCCGGGCATAAAACTACCGAACAAACTTAAATGAACTGGTGTCGGCGCCGTGTAAACTGCCATATAAAGCTGTTCAATAAACAAAAGTAAACGCACAGCAGTTTCGCGATCGTAAGCGGAGAAACGCTGCTTTTTCAAAATGGTTTCGCCCTTTTCCCAAGCACACGAATAGATATCCAGCGGATAGTTGCTGTAGCTGGTTTCTTCATCGCTGCTTGAAAAAACTAATTGTGAGATGAAGAAACCCAAAGCGCGATGTGCGTCAATCTTGCCTGCACAAAGCTCGACTAGCGCGTCACTGCCTAATAAAGCCGATGAAGTAAAGGTGATGTATTTGCCTTGAAAGTGCGCTTTTTTAGGCTCCGCGTCATGAGGGCCCATGGCCTGACTCAATGCCAACGCCCCTTCTTTCCACATGTCAACTTCATCTCTGGCAACGGGGTTATTGGGAATATCCCCTCTAAGCGACGCAAACGTGATCACTTTTTCACTATAGGAAAGAGAGGTGACATCATCTTTCTCTGGCGCAACGCGCTCTGCAGACGAAAAGATAGCGTCGAGCACCTGGTAGCGCAGCAGCGCATTGGTTTCAAACGGCTCGCTATTTTCAAGTAGCGTAAACGATTGAGACAGATTCACGCCCAGCCGTTGGACGGAAAAATACTCTAGCGGATCTTTGAAAGCTCTCGCAATTTGAATACCTGATAAACGAAGCGATTGCGTTGATAGTGCGTCAGATGATGGCGCTAACGTTGCCGTATCCGCATCGTTGGCAGATTCATTATCTGCTTCATCGGTATTTAATTTCGTTTTTTGTAACGCGTCAGCTAACCGTAACCACCCTGTTTCGTAGCTCGGCAAGGTTCCCGTGAACCCCTCTTCACTGAACGGGTGTAGCGGCGCGTTAACGCTGTACTTTGATAAATTCAGTGCGTAGCTGTTTGCTAACATATCCATGAACTCAGCCAATACTAGACTGGGTTGCCGCTCACTGTTATTGGTAACGTCGTTCCCTTGGTAACTTAAATATAAGCTGTCTCTGGTGGAAATGATGGCTTCTAGGAATAAATACCTGTCTTCCAAACGCCGTGAGCGGTCACCAATTTGGCGGCCAGCACCTGCCATTAAATCGAGACCCAGCGGGCTTGATTTTCTGGGGAATTCACTGTCGTTCAGCCCCAAAATGCACACTTTTTTAAACGGAATGCTTCGCATGGGCAGCATTGAACACACCGTAACCTGACCGGTCATAAAGTGGTTACCAGCATCTGGCGACGAGAATCGATTGAGTAGCAGGTCGCGAACCTGACGAAGGGTGAGTTCGTGTTCATAAGCTGCCTCTTCGCACCGTGCAGCAAGATCGGCAGCAACTTTGGCAATAAGATCCCAACTTTGCTGCTGCTCTTGTATCGGCATAAAACACGCATCTCTAAGCGATATTAAGGCTTTAGACCACTGCGCGGCCGTCCTTGGGGCTGTTAATACTTGGGCAAACTCACCCAACAGCGCCACAACGTCAATAAGCTTGCCTAACGTAAGCGCACTTTGTCCTTCAACGTCGGGAATAGTAAGTAAGTCACTCACAATGACTTCACTATCTGGTGCCAGCATACCCATAAGTAACCGGCGAATTCCCCACCACCAGCTGTAAGTGTCGTCTAGATCAACGCCTTCTGAAACGGCCGTTTTATGGGCACTATTAAGACCCCAATGAATATGAGCTTGTTTTAGCCATACCACCATTTGCTCTATATCATCTTGGGATACTGAGAAACGCTTTTGCACTGAATCTAGCTGCAGATAATCCATAATGTCCGACACACCAAAACGGCTATCGGGCAGCTGTAACAGCGCCATAAACGCCGCAATCAACGGCTCTGCATCCATTGGGCTTCTATCTGCAATGGTACAAGGAAGCGTAACCTGCCCCCTGCCAGCCAAAGCCTTTGTGCCTACTCTGTGAAATACAGCATCAACAAATGGCGCGTAGTTTTCGATGGCGGGGCACATCACCAGAATATCAGATGGGGTGCGCGTTTTATCTTGAGATAACCAATGTAGTAAGTGGTCGTGTAATACCTGCACTTCGCGAAGTGCGGAATGGGTACACATGATAGTAACGCTATCGTCTTTTTCTCTTAAATCATGAGCAAGTGGCTTCGGTTGAGCGGCCTGCAAGATATCGTTGTGAATATACTCGAGTAGACCACGAGCATTGTCGCTGCCAGCGTTATCGTTTGTTTCTTCAAAATCCGGTGAATCAAACGCACTAATCTCAAAGGTATCCAGTTCAGTGAGTAAGTTGAATAGCTCTCTGCCCTGTTTACCTAAGTTGCCAAGCAGCGGGTTTGACTGATCTTCTTCCATCCATTTTTTAAGGCCTTCTAACCGCAATAATTTCGCCTGTTCGCTACTGCTTTTCGCTTCACCCCAGTAATTAACGCTGGGGTTTAGGTGAAATATATGAATATCAATGTGCTGCGCGAGGGCGTCAAAAAATGCGATAAGCTGTGGGGCCATAGTATTAATAGCAAACACTATCACACGATCAGGCAACTTGTTCGTTGGCTCGCTTGGTAAATGACCAGCTTCCAACGCATCGAGCGTCATTTGATGCAAACGTGCAGGATGCAACGGCTGCTCTTTGACCAATATGCGCCAAATTTCGCTTTGCCATATCTCCATGTCATCAAATACAGCGCGTTCGTTAGCTTCCCATTTAAACAACCAGTCTGGGCGGTACAACAAGTATTGCTCGTACACGTCGGCCAGAGCGGTAGCAAGCTGAAGGCGCTGTAACCCCTGCTCTTGTTCACTTCCCGCATTTTGCCAATACCGGTTAACTTGTTCGAAGGCTTCTGCGCTCATTAGCGAGCCATCTTGGAGAATATTGTCGATACGCCATGTCAGTACTTCACGACGATATGGAGATTGCTTGGGTACTTTGTCCTGTCCAAGTACGGTACGTGCGGTATTCCACATAAAGCGTACTGGTAAAGGGTAATCAATATTCATTGCCACGCCGTGTTCTGTGGCAAGCTGCATGCTGACCCAGTGCTGCATTCCCGGGCTTTCAACCAAGATGGTTTCTGGCGTAAATACGCCCATGGGCTGCTGACGTAAAAGCGTGGTGAGAAGAAAACTTAAGTGTTCTAATTTATTAGAGGGATATAGCGCAAGCAATCGAAAAATCCTTTGTAGAACGTGCTTTTAGATACTGTGCAAAGACTGTACAGGTATCGTCGACCTTATAATTTAGTGTATCGCATTGGGCTCAGTAGTTAAGTTATTTCTCCAAAATTTAGATAAGCAAATGTCTTATGATAATAAAACAAATACTGGGGGCATGGCGAAATCAATGCCCGGAGAGTTCTAAGCAAAGTGATAGAGGGATCTGGCGCAGTAAATGAGTACAAAGAAGCGTGTGTGGGCGATTTTCAGACAAAAAAAACCCACACAGACCTCAGGACACGAAAAATCTGTATGGGTAAGGTTTACGGTCTACTCAGTAACAACGTGAATAAGCGTTGCCTGGCACTCATTCACGTTAGCGCTACTGAGCAGCACTGTTAACGATTTATGTTTTGCAGGTTGAATGCCAACTTTTTAAACCTGAAATATCAATAACTTAAACAAAAATAGAAAACATGACCAACAAGTCATAGTTTTACCGTGGTGCAAGTGCACCACGAGCAAGCAGACATTAAAGAAAGCGCTTTACTCTCGCTGCCGTAAATTTAGCAGTTTCTCCCGAAGCGTCATTCAAGTACAATTTCGCCTTTACGAAACGCAACACAATTTCACGGTCAGGAGCAACAATGTTAACCGCGCAACAACTCGCCACTATGCTTTCTCTTCAGGATAAAATGAACGCCAAAGTAAACCCAGACTGGCTAAATGCTGGTTACGGATACTTGCGTGCAGCAATGGTAGAGTCAGTTGAAGCAATTGAACATCACGGCTGGAAATGGTGGAAAGCACAGCAAAAAGACTTGCCACAGCTTCAAATGGAATTGGTGGATATCTGGCACTTTGCACTAAGTGCCTGCATTATTGAATATAAAGGCGATATCGCTGAATCTGCAAAAAGTATTGCTTCTGAATTAGCAAGTGGCAAAACGCTAGTAACCTTCGATGGAAAGGACTACGACGCGTCAAATCTGTCGCTTCTTGATAATTTAGAGCTCATGACGGGCCTTTGCGCCGCCAAACGCTTTAGCGTGCCACTATTCATGTTCATCGTAAGCCAGTGTGAAATGTCAGCTGACGAACTTTATCGTCAGTACGTAGGTAAAAATGTGCTCAATTTTTTCCGCCAAGATAACGGCTATAAAGAAGGCACTTACATAAAGGTGTGGGAAGGTCGTGAAGACAACGAGCACCTGGTAGAAGTAATGGATGCCCTAGATTTAACGAAGCCAGAGTTTAGCGACTTAGTGTATGAAGGGTTACGCTCTCGCTACCCTTCTTAAAGCGACCAATGCGTTTCGTTTAACGCGATGTAGCGTCGCTGTAGTGCTTATAGCCCAACACAGTTTCAACGCTTATTGCGTCTCCTTCCGATAACAAAAAGCTCTGCCATGGACAGAGCTTTTTTAATTATTGCCAAAGCAAAAGACTCAACGACGATTTTACGCGTCAACCCAAACTAATTTGTCGCTATAGCTACCTTGGATAATATCAACAAAGCGGTCTTCTAAAACATGACGCTTTACTTTGAGCGTCGGAGTCAGCAAGTCGTTTTCGATGCTCCATTCGTTTTTCATAATGACAACGCGATCCATAACCTGATGGCTTTCCAGTTTTGCGTTGATGGCTTCGAATGTTTTCTTAAGGCTTGCTTCAATGCCCGCTTTGTCTTTTTTCTGCGCTTCTTCACTAAGCACTAGCAAAGCCACAGGTTGAGGCAAATTAGTCCCCGTTACACACACTTGCTCAACGATAGGGTTTTCCATGAATTTTGCTTCAATCGGCGCTGGCGTAACATACTTACCCTTCGCGGTTTTAAAGATGTCTTTTAAACGACCAGTAATTTTAACGTAGCCATCAGCATCAATGACCCCTTTATCGCCAGTGCGCAGATAACCATCCTCAGTAAAGACTTCAGCCGTTTTTTGTGGTTCCAAGTAGTATTCCAGCATATTGCACGGCGACTTAACTTGAATCTCACCTTCTTCTGACGTGCGGATGTCTACACCGTCGTATGGCTTGCCGATACAGCCGATTTTATCATGACGGAAAGGTACACTGCCGGTGCCATAAGCACTGTTCTCAGTCATTCCCCATCCCTCAGAAATGTAGATACCAATTTTCGCGAACCATTCAATGACTGCTGGAGCAAGTGGCGCCGAACCGCTTGCCCACAAACGTGCGTTATTAATGCCCAAGCCATCGCGAATTTTCTTCGCAACAATTTTGTTCAAAATTGGAATTTTAAGCAGCGTATCCAGTTTCTTCTGCGGCATTTTCGCTAACACGCCCATCTGGAACTTTGTCCATAAACGCGGTACCGAAATAAATAGCGTTGGCTGACAGTGACCTACATCCCGTTGGAAGGTAGTTAAATCTTCTACAAAGTGAATTTTGCCACCACTGTAGTAGCTTGAAAGCTCGACCAGTACACGCTCTGTAATATGCGCAAGTGGTAAGTAGCTCATTGTGCGATCGTTTTGGTTAATACCCAACTGATCGAGCGAGCGACGCGCTGCCCAACAAGCCGTATTGTAACTGTGCACCACCCCTTTAGGCTGACCGGTACTGCCAGACGTATAAATGATTGTCATCAAATCATCCATATCAGGTACAGGCGAGTCTGTTATGGGCGCGATATCCATAAACGCTTTCCACTGTTGCTTAGTAGCAATGTTTGGATAAGGAAAGGCAACCGTTAAATATTCTGAAGGAATAGAGGCAACTTGTTCCGCAGTATTATCTAGTTTTCCAACGAACAATAGCTGTACGTCAGCATGTTTCAATACATACTGGACTGTGTCTGGACCGGCTGTTGAGAAAATAGGTACCGACACGTGACCTGCCATCATAATGCCCAGATCAGCGATAAACCACTCAGCACAGTTTTTTGAAAAGATACCTATACGGCTGCCTTGCGGGAAATCGAATTCACGTAAACGTGCTGCCACTTTTCTGGCTTGTTCGGCGACTTGCTTCCATGTGTAGTCGTGGTATTCACCGTTAATAGGCTGCGTAAGAAATACGTCGTTCCCACGGCTCTGTTCCCAGTGGTACAACATACTTAATGGCGATGTTATTACTTCCGTGGTATTTGCGTTTGCTGTCATGTCTAGCGGCATAAGTCACTCATATGTTGTTATAATGTAGCTCATTTTTACAATGATTTCACAGACTTCTAATAAGCCCTATTTTTTATTGAAAAACAAGCTTTTTAAACAAGCGTTTACATTCTATGCGACGAATAACAAGGCTTTAGAGGCTAAATTTAGTTTTCTTATAGATTTGGCTTTTGAATCTTTATGGTCTTATCTGTTAGAAAAACGCGGTAAATATCGACGTTTTACCACGCTTTAAATAACAGCGGTGCAACTTCCTCGGCGGTACAAGGCTTGGCGTAGAAATAGCCCTGGTGGAAATAACACGCTTTTCCGATCAATTCTTCTGCTTGCGCTTTTGTTTCAACGCCTTCCGCAACACAACTCATATTCAAGTTATTCGCTAACGTAATGGTTGTTGTTACCAGCGCTTCGTTTGCATTACCCGGCGCCATTTCGTTAACGAAGCTCTTGTCGATTTTTAATACCGACAACGGATAACGCTTTAAATAGCTTAAAGACGAGTAACCTGTACCAAAATCGTCAAGGGCTAATACAAAACCTTCTTTCACAAACCGATTAATCTGTCTTAAGGCATTGTCACTGTCATCCATCAATACGCCTTCGGTAATCTCGAATCGAAACGCTTCTTTGGGTAGATTGAACTCATCAAGCAGGGTTAGCACACCGGTTAAGTCGAATTCGGTTTTGAAGTGAAGTGCAGATAGATTAATAGAGACAAACCCCGTGAAGCCTTGGCTGTACCAGGACGATAAGTCCTCTGCCGCTCTTCGCATTGCCTGTCGTGTAACTTCTATTATGTACTTCAATTCTTCAAGTACCGGAATGAACTGATCGGGGAAAAGAGGCTCGTTATCCAGTTTTCCTCGCAGCAGTAACTCAACCCCAATAGTGGTATTAGTTCTGGCATCTATAATTGGCTGGTAGTGATTGAAGAAGCAGTCATCTGAATAGGCACGTTTTACTTTATTTTCAAGCTGTAAACGCGTTTTGGCACGTTCATTCATGTCTGTCGTAAAGTAGGTAAAGCCGCTTAATGCGTCCTTCTTCGCCGTATACATGGCCACATCAGCCTGCTTGATAAGCTCAGCAGGCTCAGAGGCGTCTTCTGGATAAAACGCCACGCCAATACTGCAAGAAACACGAAGCACTTCCTCTGCTAACGATATAGGCGTTTCTACTGACTCAATGATTTGGGCCACGAATGAGCTCAAGTCGTCATTGGCATTAACTTCCTCAATAACAATAACGAATTCATCGCCACCTAATCGCGCAACGGTGCCCGACTCAGCCACAAGGTTTCGCATTCGGTTGGCTACAATGCGCAGCAGTTTGTCACCGTAGTCATGCCCAAGTGAGTCGTTAATACCTTTAAATCTATCCAAGTCAACAAACATCACCGCCACACGATGCTCATGATGACGGGCAAGCCCTATAGCATGCTCCAGTCTGTCTAGCAGCAATGTTCTGTTGACCAAGCCTGTTAAGCCATCGTAGGTCGCGATTTTCAGAAGTTTGCGCTCAGCATTTTTTTGTTCTGTGATGTCGGAAATAACAATCAGGTAATGCTCTGCAGTATTACTTTCGCCACTTACCGCTGTTATATCAATAAGCACGTCGTAGCGCTTGCCATCAGCACCATCGATCACGGCCTCGTCTTTCCAAAAATCCCCTCCCTGCATTTCCGGTAATTTGCCAGAAAGGTGTCTATTCAACGTTGGGTAACGCAAATAAAGTCGTGCCAACTGCTTGGGTAACGGCTCTTTATTATTAAAGCCGAACACGTGTTCAAAAGCTGGGTTCGCGGCAACTAAACGCTTTTCTTTATCAAAAATTAAAACCCAGTCTCGAGTTTGTCTAAAAGCGTCACTGAATAGCGTTACCTGCTGCTGAGCTTTTTGTAGTCTAAACAGTTGGCGTTGACGAGAGAGTAAATATGCTACGAATAAACTTACGATGAGCGCTGCGTAAATAGTATATGCAAGCGGTGAACGCAGAGGCGCATGTGGCATATAAAGCGTAATTTCAGCCGGTAGCACGTTATAGTCGAAACTACCTGGCGTGGGGGCAACAGAAAAAACGTAGTCACCCGGTTCTATGTTGGTAAAGGTTATTTTTGCATCGTCAGTCACGCCTTCTGTAACGACGCGATCACCGTTCAACAGCTTGTAGTAGTACTTTACTTTTCCTATGCCTGACATCGCTAACGACGAAAAATGGATTGTTAAGCCATAATCTTCGTAATCGAGATCGAAATGATGTCCACTTAGGTTTTTAAGCGGCTGATTAAGCACCCTATTATCTACGGCAACTTCCGTTATAGCAGTTTGCTTACTGAGCAAACTTCTTCCAACTTCCAAGCTTTCCAATTGCGATGCAGAGAAAACCACAGCGCCGCTCGTCGAACCGTAAGCCAGTCGACCGTCCTTAAGCTTAAGCGAAGCCCCCTGGTTAAACTCAGAAACACTTAGCTCTCGTCCGTAGATAAAGTTCTTGATTTGGCCGGTAGACGGATCGTAATTGTGTAACCCTTTGTGCGAACTAAACCAGATATTGCCTGCTTCGTCTTTTTGCAGCCCGTAAACAATGTTTGATAATAAAATATTCGATTCATTTAGGTTGTACAACGGCTCAAACGTGTCTGCGTCTATACCAACCAACCCTACGCCACTGTATGCAAGCCACAGCACACCCATATCGTCGATAACCCACGACGATATAGAGCGATCTCGGCCACGCTGTAGTTCTGAGAATCGATAGACCAATTCATGCTGAAACGTCTCTGGGTCGATTAACCACAAACCACCTTCGGTAGCAAAAAATAATCGATCATTGTGGTAATGAGACTGCCCCAAAAAACCCAATGAAAAATTTATGTCAAAAACACGAGGGTCCAGCTCTAAAGAGGAAATTTCTTTTTCGTCCACGTCATACTTTACAAAACCTTCGTTGCCAATAAAGTACAAATCCCCTTTATCTGAAAGCATCATTCCCGTGCCATACGCATCAAATATGGTGTCATCGCCACCTTTTAATACCTCTGGCCGGTTAGCCTCCCCTGTTTCCATATCAAACAACCGTATTCCGTTGTAAGTATTGAGAAACAATTCGCCACTTTGCGTTGGTACAATTTTGTCTACGGCTCCTTCACCGATAATCGCTCTTTCACTTTTTGAATACAGATACTTCTCAGACTTTTTTGTCGTGAAATCATAGTGATTAAGCCCATTTTCTGTACCTATCCAAATTTTATTAGGCTCAGTTTCGGCAAACGACCACACCACATGGCTAGTCAAAACGCTAGCCTCACCTGCTCGTTCATTCTGGATGGCAAAAATATCCGCACTTTTCACACCAAAATACAGCGCGCCAGCATAGACTGAACTTAACCAGAGGTTGTCAGATTCATCTTTGGCAATGGCGATAATTTTTTTGTTTGAAATTTCGGTGAAACCGTTATGCGGTTCTAAGATGTGTTCGTATTCCCAACCACCTGCTTTTTTACTCAGCTGATATAGCCCTTTATTAGTGCCCATCCAAAAAGCGTTGTCTTTGTACTGAACCAACGTCCACACGTTTCTATCGGATACAACCTGTGTAAAGACATGTTCTTTTTCGCCTTGTACCTGCTTGAGAAAATCTTGTTTCTGAGCAACAAATACGCCCAAAACCGTTGAAATCCACACCCTATCCTTATCGTCTAAAAGTAGAAACTTTGCATTGGCGTTATCGAGGTTTTCGGGAATATCCCCCAGGTAATCAAGTCGACGTAAAGGCTGTTCTAAATTGTTGATATTTTTGACGTACACCCCCGATGTAGTGGCTACCAGTAAGGTGTCTTCAACGGTGATTGCCGCCCGGATGCTTTGGCTATTACCCAACAGCGGCTCAGGGAGCTTTGCTATTCGCTCAAGGGTTTTAGTTTGCGTGTTAAATTTATGCACTTCTTCTGTCAGTGCAATGATAAGGTGCGTGTCATCTTGCCAATGAAAGGTTTCCGCATGTTGCACAAAACCTTCAAAGTCGTGGTAGTACGTTGGCTCTAATTGCACCACATCCTGAGTGGCTAAATCGAGATAATAAACTCCTCTGCCGTACACGCTAAACCACAACGCTTCAGTACCTTGAAGGGCAAGTCGATAAATGGATGAGTCTATAAGAGAATTGTCTGGACCTGCTACTCGTTTAGTTCTTACTCCATCCCAACGAACCAAACCACCTTCTGTGGCTATCCACACAAAGCCATCTTCGTTTATAACAATGTCGTTGACGATATCTTGCGGAAGGCCATTTTTGGTCGATAAAGACTGAAAGACGGGATTAGATAATCGCGGTGAGGCCACCGCTTGTAGGCTTACAACTAAAACCAGCAGTAAAAGATAGTTGAAATATCTCATCAAAAATGGGTCGCACGTTTTAAATTTTTATTATAAACCCAAGTGTAACAGAATGTTTTAAACTTGGGCAGCTTCTAAAATGAGGTTTTTATAAACGTGAAGGACACATCTATCGCATTGATAAATAAAAATTAATTTTTCTAAAGCGTACAATATGAACAAAAGCAAAAGGCGCGTCCGACTAAATACACTTAGGGCTATTTCAATATTTTTATTTTACGCTTGCTGTACAGGAATGCGACCAACTGGAACAACCTGTCTGCGAATGCTTGGCTGTGGCGCTAGCCTGTACAAATCACCGTTCTGCCCTACATAGGTCTTTTTAATACCGCACGCTTTAGCAATATTTGCATGTGCTTGAAGGTGTTGATGCTCCCCGTGAACCGGAATAGCAATGTTCGGTTTAACCCAATGATACATGAGCTTTAATTCTTCTTCACAGGGGTGACCGCTGGCATGAATTGGCAGCGTGCTATCTTCACTGTGAATAACCGTTACTCCCTTTGCCTGCAGCGCTTTACTTAATCGGTCTACACTCTCTTCATTTCCGGGAATAACTATCGAAGAAAATAGCACAGTATCCCCTTTGTCTAAGCTAAGGTAAGGGTGAGTGTCTTTTGCAAAACGCGCCAGTGCGGTATTTTTCTCGCCCTGGCTGCCTGTCGCTACGGCTAAAACTTCATGGGGGGGAAGATAACCTAAATGCTGGGGATCGGACACAGGCAAATCGTCCGGCCAAATGCCCTGTTGCTTGGCAATGCCGTACATGTTCATTAACGAACGACCGTACAGCGCCATGTAACGCTTAGTTTTCTTGGCGACTTTAGCCAGCGAAATTAGCCGTGCTATATTGCTACCAAAGCAACCTACCACCGCTCTCCCCTTTAACGGCGCGATAGTGCTTAATAGGCCGTCGTAACAATTTCTCTCAGAAATTGAAAAGCCCGGTTTTGTTGCATTGGTAGAGTCTCCAACCATGGCAAGAATATTCTCACTGCCTAGTCGCTTGTAAAGGCTAACGTCAAACGGTAAACCTGTTATAGGGTTGGCATCAATTTTCCAGTCTGCTGTATGCAATACTGTGCCTACTGGTGTATTGATTTTTAGTGCGAAGGGTTCTGGAAGAGAATGAGTAATGGCAAGCCAGTTAACGCTAAAAGACCCAATTTTCTTAGTATCGCCTGCGTCGACTTCAATAATGGCAATTCGGTTAGCCAATTTACTTCTTGCAAGCTTTCGCCTTAACACTTCGGCGGTAAAAGACGTAGTATAAATTGGCTTTTGGAAACGTTCCCAAAGGTAAGGAATTGCGCCTACATGATCTTCATGGGCGTGGGTAATGACAATGCCAGCCAGTGCTTCTTTTTGTTTAGTAATAAATGAAGGGTTTGGAGCCACAACGCGATGCGTAGTGGCTTTGAACGTATTCTGGTTAGACGCTTGGCTGACGCCTTTGTAGGCAGGTGTGAGAGGCTCATCAAAGGAAACACCACAGTCAACCATTAACCATTGACCATCGTGACCATACAAATTGAGGTTCATCCCAATTTCGCCCGTTCCGCCTAACGGAAGAAACCACAAATCATCAGAAGATGGGTGCAACAAAACGGCTATTACCTTCTCTCAGAGCATTGAATATTAGTTTGACGTTAAAATCTTTGAGCGCAGAGTCATCATTCGTGCAATTCAGCATTAAGTTGGTCTATCACTTCGGCCCACGCAGCGTCTTCAACAATGGCATCTTTCAAAAATGCAGACTGACTTTCATTCCAATAAGGCGCTTCATGAAGATGTTGGCTCTTATTCAGCCCTCGATGTGTTTCAAAAAATTCAGCAATTTCTTCGTCTGAACTTCCTAAACCGAGTTGGCTAAATAGACTATTCATTGTGGGTTGCTCAGTAAACATAACGCCTCCTTGGGTTACTAATTAAGGGCATAATAAACGCCAGATACGTTGTACCCAACTAACGTTTTTATGCCCATTTGCTTAGTGGATAATTACCCTTTGTCTTCCCCTTGAGATCACATCTTAAAGGTAGTCAGCGAACTCTTCTGGCGTAATCACCTCTCCTTCTTCAGCAGGTACAGGACATACAATGACCATTAATTCATCTTGCGTCATGCCCGGCACCCACTTAGTCAAAAACTCTTCGGTGCTTAATTCCATCGCTTCACAGTGTGCCCAGTCTTCGGTTGCCCACAAGAGTGCTAACTCAGCATCAGGCCAAACCGGAACACCATCTTCTTCATCAGTAGTTAGCATTACACAGCCGTGCTCATCTTTAAGAATGAAGAGTTTCTCTTCCGCTTTAATTGTTGCAAGGCTTGCTTCTAGTCGTTGAAATGCGTTTTTTTCCAATAAAGGATGTAATTGTGACATAAGTTTCTCTCTTTAATTCTGCGACTCACATGCCTTTAAATTAGGCACAGTGGGTAAATTTAATGGCAGCGGTTAACACGCTTTAGACACGCTTTCTATTATCTCTGCTAGACCCACTCGTCTGACTTGCTTCATGCTGTGCATATACACCTTAAACGATACGTTTTCTAACATTTCAATTCTGGTCACTTTCACACTACCGGGTAACTGACTCTCAACGTTGGTCGGTAATACGGCAATACCACCTTCGCTCTGTAAATTGTTGAGCGCAAGATTCAACGAATTGGTTCTTAGCTTTGCATCGCGAAGTTGAGGGTAAGCAGTAAGCAACCAGTCTCTTGCCTTAGTTCCCCAATCAATAGCCACAAAATCTGCTGCATCAATAGTCTCAGACGCTTGTCCAATTCTATATAGCGCCAAATCCTGCTCTAGCAATACATCACTATTTACTTCTTCAGATTTCAACGGTTCCGTGGAGAATGATAAGTCCGTCACCCTTTCGTGCAATTGTCGCGAAAGGGTATCTAACGTAAGAACTTCAGCCTTTACTGACCAATCGGGAAACGAGTTGTGTAGGTGACTGAGCATCTGAGGCAATAACAGCTCGCTCGCAAGCTGTGTTGCGCCGCAAACAACATATTCAGAGGATTGAATTTGGAGCTCTTGTTTTGCTTCGTTTAGCGTTGCGCATAATTGCCTAGCGTAAGGCAGAAGTTTCTCACCAGATTGAGTGAGCTGTATACTGTTGCGTTGCCTAATAAAAAGCGTGGTATGAAAATACTCTTCAAGTAGCTTTATGCGTGCACTGACTGCAGATTGAGTAAGGTAAAGGTTTTCAGCCGCTTTACCAAAGTGACGAGTTTTTGCCACCTCTATAAAGGTGGTGAGAAAGCGTATATCCATGCTTATTGTACAACCGAATCAAAGTGGGTCTAAATTGACACAGATAATACGGCAAGTAAACACAAAAGCACAGAAGCGCACCGCTATAAACGGTACGCTTTATTAAAATTTCACCAACTCGCTGAATTAATACTCTTCTTGGTGCAGGCGACGCTGTTTGTCACGGCGTTGCAGGTCACGCTTCTGCTTTTCCTTTACAGTACTTTGACGTTTGGAACTTGGCTTTTTAGCGTGAAAATCTTCCTCTTCTACCGAGTCCCATTCATCACGCTGGTAACGATAGTCTTTACTCATTGACTTCTCTGGGTTGTTAACACACTTCAATTATTATCTTAAGTGACAAAATAGAAAACGAATTTTAATCATCGTAGCGACAAGAATTTTTGATTATTCTCATCAGTGATTTTCATAGACTTTTAACGTCCAACTCATTTACGCTCGTGTAATAGCGATACCCGTTGCAGGGCCAATAAATAGATACTTATATTTCACTTTAATTTCAAAAACTTAGACACATCATACTTGAGGTTATCACCTCGTACTTTCTGTATACTTTTCTAACGTAATCTAAAATTTAGTGTTAGATTTTATACCGTTAAAAATTTTTTATTGATAAGAGAAAAATCTTTTGTTTTATCTTCGTTTTTAATTATCTTAAAAGTGCGCTGAACAAAACATTACGTTGGGTACAACATGAAAAGTTTAGCTATTCGACAATCTGCAAAACCTTATATTGACCGTCAGAAGTTTCCATACGGTTTTCGTAAATCAGGTGACTTCAGTATTACTGAAGCCGATCTTCTAACCCACTACGGCAAAACACTGCTAGGACTTGAAAATGGCGAGTTGTCGCCTGAAAGTGATGATGAGAGACATTTCGTCGAATTCGTTACAGGTAAAGTTGAAGCTAGCAATAACCTAGAAAAAGCCTGGGCGAAATACGTCAGATTAGCAAGGGGCAAAAAGCACTTCTACACCCTTCACAGCAGTGCGAGTAACCAGTCAGACTATGATGAAGATTACTCTGATGAAGAATTCGATGTAGCATAATGCTACATCATTACTAAAAAGCTCGCTCCGGCGAGCTTTTTTGTTATTGAACAAATGATCTCAATCAACTTCAGACAAGAACAAAATGAAGAAACATTAAGGACTGTCTACACTTAGTAGTAATACAGAGTGATGTGCAGTGAATTGTGCATTTCATTCTGAAAAACGAGCCCATGCAAAGGAGGCGCAACGATGATCATTAGTTCAAAACAGCTTACTCACTTTTCTATACATGCCCTTGATGACAAAGTGGGCGGCATCCGCGATATCCTTTTCGACGACGAAACCTTCACTGTTCGCTACTTGGTCGCAGATACCAATACTTGGCTACCGCTTAGCCGCAAAGTGGTAATATCACCTATATCTGTCAAACAGCTAGATGAAGATAGTGAGTCTGTTCATATCAATATGACAGTTGATACATTGAAAAACAGCCCCTCTATTGACGAACATAAGCCTGTGTCACGTGAATACGAAGAAAACCTCTTCAAATATTTTGGTTACGGATACTATTGGATTGGTCCAGGAGCATGGGGAGAGTTCGCACATCCAAATGAACTGGTCGAATTACAACGCGCTGAAGAGTCTGAAACTGAAACCCCGAAAAAAAGCACCAACCACCTAAGAGCAGTGGGCGAAGTTGGTGGATATGAAGTAGCTACAACCACAGATAACGTGGGCCACATCAGTAACTTCGTCATTGACACCGAGAGCTGGAAGATAATCATGCTAGTGGTAGATACCAACAACTGGCTTCCGGGTGGTAAACATCTCGCACTTCTACCTAGCGATATTGAAAGTATCGACTGGGCGGCGCACAGCGTAGTAGTGAATTTAAGTCACGACGAATTGGTTAATAGACCTGAAGTGGAAAGTGAAAAAATATCTGAAGAAGGCTATGTGCCTATGCTTTGCGAGCAATTGAACAAAAACGGAAATTAATAACCGAAGAGTGTCATTGATGGTAATTTTTAGTTAGGAATTTTACAATGTCCGTTGTTGAAGGCGGACATTGTAGCTTAGGATGCAAAAAGAAGATTATTCGCAGAAAAATTCGTACATCAAAGCAATTAAGCGCTTGACGCGCTCGTCTGCTAAGCGGTAGTAAATAGTTTGACCTTGCCTTCTTGTGGCCACCATCTTTGATTCTCGCAATAAAGCAAGGTGCTGAGAAATCACTGGCTGCGAGACGCTAACAACTTCGAGAAGTTCGGTTACCGATTTTTCCTCTTTCAGCAACGAACAAAGCACCATAAGGCGTGTTTTATTCGCGAATTGCTTAAGGAAGATCTCGGCTTCCGCAGCGTGTTCCATTATATCATCTGAACCTATTACCATATCCTCGGACATAAGCACTCTCTATCTGTAAAGTATTTCGGCACCAATTTAGCCATTTACTATACTAAAGTATAAGGCATTTTGCCGACCTGCCAATTTATGCGACGAATCGCCGTATTTTACATTGTTTTATTACGCTGACATCAATATATTAGATTTTACTTATTTCAACTAAGTTTAGGCAAAAAGGAAAAATATGCTTATAGACATGAAGACTCGAATAGAAAACATAGACGTGAACTTACGCACTGTATCTGCGGAGCAAGCGGCCAGTGAGTGCCGAATCAATAGCGGTATATTGATTGATGTACGAGAGAGTGCCGAAGTTGCCAATCAGCCCGTACCTTCTGCGCTTCACATACCACGCGGCGTGCTCGAAATGAAGGCACTGGAACAGTTTAAAGATGCTTCAGCGCCACTTTATATTCACTGTGCGTCGGGCGTTCGAGCAAAACTAGCTGCAGAGCAACTTATAAAGATGGGCTATGAGAACGTTTCGGTTGTGACATGCCCTGTACCCACGATAAATCAAGCAAACTAGAAATGACTTCTTAACCACGCGTATGCTATAAGTAGCGTTAATTAAGAGTTTTAAGGCGCTGTATGCTGAAATCTACGTTAGAACAATGGCGAATGTTCAAAGCCGTCGTCGATGCAGGCGGCTTTAATCAAGCTGCTACTGAAGTTCACAAAAGTCAATCGAGCGTTCACCACGCGGTTCAAAAGCTTGAAAACGCCATTGGAGTGTCATTGTTTGAGAATATTGGACGTAAAGTCCAGCTTTCGCCGCAAGGTGAACTTATGTATCGCCGTGCCTCTTTTTTGCTTAGCGAAGCGCACAAGCTCGAGGCCGTTGCCAATAGCCTTAAATCTGGCACAGAAACAACTTTACGCATAGCGGTGGATATTATTTTCCCGTCTGAATTGCTTTATAACGTGCTAGCGAAAGTTTCTGCTGAGTTCCCGCTCCTTCGTATCGAGATAGAAGAAACTGTACTCAGTGGCGCAAATTCACTTTTGAGCAATGGTAAAGTTGATTTAGGCATCTCTCCTTTCGCGTTTTCTAATGGCTTTAGCGAAGACTTGTGCGAAATTGAATTTGCAGCTGTCGCTCACGCCGACCATCCATTGCACCAATTGGATAGAACGCTCACACTGGAAGACTTAAAAGCTTATCGTCAAATTGTGGTAAGGGATTCATCCGCGGAGCGTAAAGCTGATGTGGGCTGGTTAGGTGCAGAGCAGCGCTGGACCGTAAGCCACGTTAGAACGTCATTAGATATTATTACTCAGGGATTGGGTTTTGCGTGGCTGCCTATCGCAATAATTAAAGATGAGCTAGAAGACGGTACACTCGTTCCCCTTCCCCTCGATAATAATGCAGCGTTGCGTAAGGCGCTCCTTTATTTGTCTTTCGAAGACGGCGATACGTTGGGACCAGCTGCCCGTGCTTTTATTGGCGAGCTACGATATCAAACAATGAACCTTCCATCGTCAGATTTTATGCTCGATTCGTGTACTGAGTAGTTAGAGCATCAACTTAGCGCGACTGCAAGGCGTTCAAACCCAAGTATAAAGCCAAATAGCGATAACGAAACACCAACTAACGCCACAGCACCGTCGTCTGTGGACATGCCTATTGCCATAATAAAAACAGCAAAAGCGGGAATAAGCCCCATAAAGGGAATAAGCTCCAGTGGAATCATTACAAATCCGCAACCTGCACAGCACAATGCGATGAGTGATCTGAACACAGGCTGGCGCATGAAAAAACACCGAGGAACTAAAAAGCGGTCTACGCGTACTGCATACGGTTTAACTTTATCGACAATGAAGCGAAGCTGATCGGCGTCACAGTTTAACTGCATCACTTTTTGCGGTAACCAAGGATGCCTACGACCGAGTAAAATTTGCAACGCGATGAGTAAAATCGTCCCACCCGCTAAAGATGGGATCCCAGGGATGGCCCCAATCGGTGTGCAAGCGATAAAAGATGGCAGCGCCAGCATTGGTCCAAAGCCCCTTTTCTCCATCACATCCCAAAACTCAGCAAACTCGAACTTATCTTGTCTTGCTCGCGGCTGCATTTTCCCCAACAACTCGTATAAGGTCATTGATCTTACAGCTGTTTTTCCCCACATCTTCAATTCCTTTGATATCACATTACCTGCGAACGTCGCGCTAATCAGACGGGCTTCTCGCCTAATTAATATACATTTCTCGCACCTAGTCGATTTGCCATAGTGAAATTGCAAGTAACTTTAGACAGTTAAATCGTGCGAAAAATATGCCATCGATTGCATGTGACGGTGTGTTAAAGACAGGAATACTTTTTGCAAATGCCCCTGATAAGTAAAATAAAATCACCTAATAAAACAAAAACAGATATAGACATTCTGTACTTTAGCGCGATGTGTACCGCTGATCGCAAAGAGTTGATAGATTAGAAGGTAGCGCAACCGACTATCTCTGGCATCAAGGTAAGTGTTCAAGATTTCCGGATTGCTTGAAGCGTTTAGATATTTTCCGATGCGCTTACGCTTTATCGATTTAAACCAGCGTATAAATAAACTTTAAATATGTGCTTTAGCATTCAGTTGTTAATAGCGTATGATAAAACTATAACATTGATTCTATTCCATATTTTTTCTGAATAGGAAACGAAAGAAGAGAGGGACATCCACGTGCTTACCGTACTTTTAGTTGATGACGACGCCGAGTTCACAGAAGTAGCTTGTACTATCATCGAATTTCTTGGCCACGAAGTACTTACCGCTGCCACACTCAAAGAAGCCCGCGATTGGTTAGAGAAAGAAACCTTTGACCATGTACTGCTTGATTTCATGCTACCCGATGGAAGCGGCGCGCACTTGTTCAATGAATTAGATGCACTTCCTAAGCGCCCTCGCGTTACTTTGATAACGGGTCACCCTTCTGTGAAAAGCGTGATAAAGGGTCTGTGTGGCCCCACGGTCGACTACCTTGTTAAGCCAATTCAACGGGAGGAAATAGAGGCCGTATTAAGTCAAAAGCCAAAAGAAAAAGCACCTGCACAAGAAAAAATAGAGAAACATTTTGATTTGCTGATTGGTGAATCGCCAATTATGAAAGAGCTCTACAAGCTGATTTCTAGAGTGAGTAAAACCAGCGCTAACGTAATGCTGCTTGGTGAAAGCGGTGTAGGTAAAGAAGTGGTGGCTGCCGCAATTCATCGTGCTTCAGAAAGTGAAGGTCCCTATATTGCAACCAACTGTGGTGCATTCTCAAAAGAACTAATAGGTAGCGAACTTTTCGGTCACGAAAAAGGAGCATTTACCGGCGCTGTAGGACGTAAAGAAGGTGTTTTCGAACAAGCTGAGGGCGGCACGCTCTTTTTGGACGAAATCACAGAAATGCCCATTGATATGCAGCCCAACTTACTCCGCGTTTTAGAAAACAAGGTTGTTATTCGTGTGGGCGGAACGAAGACCATCCCGGTGAGCTGCCGCGTTGTATCTGCCACGAACCGAACAATGGAAGAGATTGCGCAAAGCAAAGTACTGCGCGAAGACATCTACTTCAGACTTGCGGTGTTCCCAATCACCATTCCTCCGCTACGCGAAAGAAAGGAAGATATTCCATTACTAGCAAAAACCTTTATTGCAGAATTCAATAAAGATAATGGCTCGCAATTTAAGTGGGAAGATAGTCAACTCGATACGTTACAAGCCTACGACTGGCCCGGTAACGTGCGTGAACTAAGACACTTTGTGCATCGCGCTGCCATTATGAGCGACCCTGAAAAGAGTGAGATTGAATTACCAAAAACCATTGAGTCACCCTTCGCTCAAAAACAGAGCACGACACCGGCACTTCAAGCCGGTAGAACCATTGAAGACGTGGAAAAAGAGCTAATTTATGCCACGTTGGAAAAAGTGAATGGCAATAAGACCACCGCAGCAGAAATGCTGGGAATTAGTACGAAAACGCTTTACAACCGTCTTCATGCATATGGTGACTTAAGTAAAGACGACTAAGTAAGAGGTATTCGGCATGACTAGCGAAGAATTTTCTCGACTAAGTGTTTATGTGCATGATGCACGCAAACCATTAAACAGAATATCAATGCAAGCTGAGCTAGTAAAAATGGCATTAAACGGTGACGTTCCACCTGAAAAGGCATTGGTGGCGTTGGATAAAATAATAAGCAGTGCTAAAGACTGCAGCCATACTCTTGCTGAAATGACATCAGAGTTAAGTGGCAATGTTTCGGATTAAGTAAATGATTACTAAAGTATTGTCTTCACTATACAGTTGGATAATTTTAGTTGTTCTGGTCATTATTGTAATAACTGCTAATTCATTTTACGTAGTTAGTACATTGAATGACCTTTCTGCTCTGGAAGCGCGGCTGTTCACTACGAACCGTGTTATCAATGCAGTTAACCGCCTTCACGTTGCTGTACTTCGCGTGGAGTCTGGTCAGCGCGGCTATATGCTAACTGGCGATGAAGAATATCTTACCGACTACACCGAAACGTTAAGCGTAATCGGCGAATTAATGGATGAGGTAGAAGTAAGCTCCTTCTCTTCAGATATTAACGACCAGTCCATCCGCATCGAAGAACTTTTGTCTTTAACCAAAGCAAAAATCAATGAAGTCATTGAAGTAGTTGAGCTGTATAAAGAAGGGAAAGAGCAACAAGCTGTCATTTTAGTGAATAGCGATAAGGGTATAAAACTCTACAAACAGTTTGAAACCTTATTTAGAGAAATCGACGGTTCAGAACGAGATATGCAAGGCACGCATTTAGCCAACTTAATGAGCCTAAGAAGGGACTCCGTTAATACGCTGATCATTTCCTCTGCAACGACTCTGCTACTGATTATTACGGTATTTTTATTGCTCAAAATAAATTCCCGTGAGCATGAGAAATACCAAGCTGACTTAGAGTCTGTTAACGAAGATCTAGAATCTCGGATAGCAGATAGAACGCAAGAGTTAAGTGTTTATTCAGACGAATTAGCACGAAGTAATAGAGAGTTGGAAGATTTTGCCTTTGTGGCGTCACACGATCTTCAAGAACCATTAAGAAAAATTCGGGCATTTGGTAACCGCTTAGAATCGGGTTACAACGATGTGATAGACGAACGAGGCAAAGATTACCTTGCGCGCATGCTCAATGCAGCAGAGCGGATGTCCATGCTTATTTCAGACCTTCTCGCCTTTTCTCGCGTTTCCACACGAGGTAAAGAGTTTGACGACGTTAATCTAGGCACCGTAGTGGATAGCATCATGGGCGATTTGGAAATCGCTATCGATGAAAAGTCTGCGCAAATAAATGTTAGCGATTTGCCGACTATTCGCGGTGACAAATCGCAATTAGAGCAGCTGTTTTTAAACTTAGTGTCTAACGCACTGAAATTTCAGAGCGAGGGCGTGAGACCAGAAGTAACGATATCTGCAAGGGACGCGACGGAAGAAGAAACGAAAGACATTCTGCTTGCTGAAGAATATGACTGGACAAAAATCACCGTATCAGACAACGGTATAGGGTTCGAGCAATCGTTTGCTGAAAAAATATTTGCCCCTTTCCAACGCCTTCACGGTAGAAGTGAATACAAAGGTACGGGGATTGGGCTTGCCGTTTGTCGTCGTATTGTAGAACGGCACAACGGTCAAATAACCGCAGTTAGTTCTCCCGGAAAAGGGGCAACGTTCTCGATAATAATACCCAAAAATAGTGAACCGTTTGGTTCTAGCAACAATAATGGAGAAGCACACAATGACGCGTAAACAAACTCAGCCTATCAATATACTTATGGCGGACGATGACGAAGACGACCGCCTACTTACGGTTGACGCGCTCAAAGAGAGCCGCGTTCTAAACAATCTGTTTTGTGTTGAAGATGGCGTTGAATTATTAGAGTTTCTTCGACATGAAGGTAAATATACAGATCCTGCATCGGCACCGCGACCTAGTCTTATTTTACTGGATTTAAATATGCCAAGAAAAGACGGTAGAGAGGCGCTGCAAGAACTGAAAAACGACCCCAAGCTTCGCAGTATCCCAGTGGTAATTCTCACCACCTCTAAAGAAGAGGAAGATATGCTTCGCGGTTATGATCTAGGTTGCGCATCTTACATTACAAAACCAGTGAACTTTGAAGGATTGGTTGAACTAATGCGCGCGCTCGGACGTTACTGGATAGAGTTCGTAGAATTACCACACGAGTAAACAAATAAGGGTTAGTTGAATTTTTGACAACCCAAACATGTTACTCAATAAAATTTCAAAAATACCGCATCGGTAAACGAGGTACTAGATGTCAGAGGTAATAAAAATTTTATTGGTAGAGGATGATGAAGATGATTACTTCTTAACCTCTGACTATCTAGCACAGTGCGAGTCACCTACGTTTGAGTTGACGTGGGTGACGAATAGCTTAGACGCAGTAGAGGTACTAAAGACACAAAGTTTCGACCTGTGTTTGTTAGATTACTTACTGGGTGCTGAGAACGCGATTGATGTACTGGGTGTTTTAAAATCTAACCAATTCAATTTACCCGTGGTGATACTTACCGGACAGTCGGATGCTACGGTGGATGAAATGGTCATGCGAGCAGGTGCCGCAGACTATTTACAAAAATCTGAAATTGAATCACCGCGGTTTATGCGCACGATTAGATACGCCATGGTTCGCCGTGACATCGAGAACGAGCGAATTGAGCGAAACAAAGTAGAGCAAAAGAACAAGGCCAAAGATAAGTTCCTTGCGCATTTAGGGCATGAGCTGCGCACCCCCCTCACCTCTATTCTTGGCTACACCGAACTGCTTTTAGACGATGCGAGAAACAGCCCTTTTCAACAAGAGTTATCTATTATTCACTCTAATGGCAAGCACCTGTTAAGCCTACTCAATGATTTGCTAGACATGTCGCGGATAATGGCAGAGAAACTTGAACTCAACATTAAAGAAGTGAACTTAAGCGCGTTTTTGACGGATATTCACTCATTAATGCGTTTAAATGCCAAAGACAAAGGACTAAGCCTTAACGTTGTTTCAAAAACAAAAATACCAGAGTTTATACACACAGATCCTACCCGCCTGCGTCAGGTATTATTGAACCTTATTTCGAATGCCGTGAAATTTACTGATAAGGGCAGTATCACGCTTACCATCTCTCTCGACGAGCCGTCTGAAAACGATTCGAGTCAAACACTGCTGCGGTTTTCTGTAGATGATACAGGTATCGGCATGCCGCCTGATAAGCTCATCAATATTTTTCAGCCTTTCGAACAAATAGAAGATGTGATGCGTGCCAATCATGGCGGAGCAGGACTGGGACTTGCCATTTGCAAAGAGCTTGTCACTAAATTGGGCGGCGACATTGATGTTAAGTCTCGTTTGGGAGAAGGCAGCACGTTTACATTTGATATAAACCCTGGCGATGTTTGCGAGCAGCCTCGTGTAGATCTTGAATTAGGCCAAATTCAACCTGTCGAGTCTAGTAGCATCAATTTAAACGTAACTGGACGCGTATTAATTGTTGATGACTTGCGAGAAATTCGACGCCTAACTGGCCACCTTGTGAGTCAATCTCAAGCTGACATTAGCTACGCTGAAAATGGCGTAAAAGCACTAGAAGCCGTTTTGCAGGCGGATGAACACAACCAGCCCTTCGATCTCGTTTTAATGGATATTCATATGCCAGTGATGAATGGCATAGAAGCCCTACATGCGATTAGACGACATGGGCAGGATATCCCAGTGATTGCCGTGACAGCAGCAAGCCGCAAAGGCTTAAGAGAATCGTTAATTCGCGAAGGGTTTAACGACGTAATTGGAAAGCCCATTGACCGGTTTGCACTGGCTAACTTGCTTTCGCAATACCTTCCGCCAGGTAATCACGTAACATTTACCAACGTGGAAGCCCAAGTTGCAGACATGCCAATGAACAAGCCGTATGCTCCAGAGGAAGAGACCGCTTATCGAGGGCTTGCAAACCCTGGGCAAGCAGAGCAGAAAATCCAGTCTACTGATTCAAATGGTAATTCAGATCAGCCTGCCAATAAGCACATACTTGTGATTGAAGACGATGAGGATGCGGCGGAGTTACTGCAATTGTTTCTTTCCCACTTAGGTCATACGGTCACTACTCAGTACAGCGGTGCTGAAGCATTACAGGCTGCAGAAAATCAAAGTTTCGATCACATTCTTATGGACCTTACCCTTCCCGATTATAACGGTTACGACTTAGCGAGTGAGCTCAAGCAAAAGCTACCAGATGCCATTCTTACTATTGTAAGCGGTCACGAAGCGGACTCCGAAGCGATGACAACCATAGGGATCAACAGTGCATTGCTCAAACCTGTCACCAAAGACGATTTAGCCTCGGTAGTGGGCTGAAAAGTTAATTTTATCGCTGCCAACCTGTACCGAATGTCGGAGGTTGAGCAGCGCATCATCAAGACCAAGAAAATATTACAGACGTAAGACACAACAGTGTGTGAGACTTGCACATAAGTACCTCACGCAACAATAGAAAAATAAAAATAAGCTATATAAAACAGTAAGATAATAGTTTGGTATACCAGTTGCAGCTATCTATGTGAACCCAAAATATTAAGGAGAGTATTATGGCTACACAAGCTTCAGCTAAATCGCAAACAGTTAAACGTAACGGTACAAACGGCGTGGCTGAGCCGAGTCACCCAGTAACGGATCAACTGAAAGATTCTCTTCATGCGTCAGTAGACAAGTTAGCAGACAGTGCAGGCATTGCAGAGGAAAACATTCGTCGCACTGCGACATCGTCTGCAGAGAACATGTCAGCGAGAAAGCGTCTGGCACAGCAAAAATGGCAGGCGTCGAAAGTACGTAGATATGCCATTGAGAACCCAGTAGCGACAGCGGGTATCGCTTTCGCAGCAGGAATGTTAGTGACGTCACTTTTACGTAAGAAGTAATACGATGACTGTACCAGATTTTCGAAGAGCAAATTTCAATTTGTGCACAGAAAATCCTTTTCGCCTGACGCCGCCCGCGGCGCAGGCGAATCCTAATGTTACGAGCAACGGTGACAATGCTAACGCTGCATCAGCAACCTCTGAACACTCTGCACAATACAAGTCAACACAACAGAACAAGTCAACGCAACAGAATTACCCCGACCCATCGTTTTCGGATATCTTCTCGGCATTCTCCGAAGCATTGACCCAGCGAAAAGCGCAGGGTTTGGCATTTCTAGAGCTCACTAACAGTGAATTGATGCTCATTAAAAAGAGTTTCTTTGTTACAGTCTTTGCATGTCTAGCGGCATTTGCAGTGGGCACTGTATGTTGGCTCATTTTAAACATCGCCATTGGCGCTATACTTCATAGTGTGGGCGTTAGCTATGTGGTAGTTCCACTCCTGTTGTTGGTGTTCAACAGCATTGCGGCCTTTTGTTTATTTAAGCTTGCACAAAATGCATTCAATTACCTGAGCTTTAGCAGACTCATACAAACGTGGCGACGGGTTTTCGGATAGTGAAAATGCTTACCATTGCGTAAAAAGCCACCGCCAATAGTGAGGAAAAGCGATGAACATTTTTTTAAAATCGAATATGAAAGATATAGCACAGAAAGAGCATGCTTATTTTTCGCAAAAACATCATGCAGATGTTGCACTTACACAAGCAAAGAGGCAATGTAAACTGATGATGGGAAAGCCTGAAACGTTGCTTGGCATCGCAACCCTTGGCGCATACAAGGGTGCGGTAGATGCAAAACCCAAAGCAAAACGCAATCAAGCCCTAATGGCAATAAGTAGGACTGCGCTATTGTCGTTATTTCAATGATCACAGTATTAAGGAATATGTGAGATGAACAACAAAAAAAATATGAAGAAAAGTCGTTTGACGCTTGCCTGTGTTGGTGTGGCGTTTAGCCTTGCAATAGTAGGTTGTTCATCGACCCCTGTAGCAGCCCCTACCCCTTATAAGTCAGCGAGTTCCAAAGCTGCCTATGGCTATTCGAGCGAAAAAATTTCTGAGAACGAATACAAGGTTCTTTTTAAGGCAACAGACAAAACTCCTGCTGATAAAGTACAGCAATATGCCCTTTACAGAGCAGCGGAAATTGCTCAAAAGCAAGGCTTTACCTATTTAGCTATTGTTAAAACCAACGTCGATAAAAAGCCAGTTGTTGCGCGAGAAGTTATGGCGAACAAGGAAGAGCCCGTGGCATTTCAAA
The DNA here is from genome assembly GCF_054960505.1 of Alteromonas sp. G4i13. Classification (NCBI taxonomy): domain Bacteria; kingdom Pseudomonadati; phylum Pseudomonadota; class Gammaproteobacteria; order Alteromonadales; family Alteromonadaceae; genus Alteromonas; species Alteromonas sp. G4i13. Next base: position 38,123 of record NZ_JBHNYX010000011.1, read on the forward strand.
CCGACAGGCAGTGCACTATGTCAGGCTGCGATGAAGTGGCACAGCCTATGGCCGTCCCAAGCTCAAACGACGTTGTGAAAACTCAAATTAACGACATCTACTTTACTATTGATGTAATGATGGCGAATGATAAAACCCGTCTAGGTAAAAATGCTTTTACTGTCTTAGAGGTACTATCAGAGCCTCTTGAGCCAAAAAATGGCAACTAGCTGAGCGTTTTGCCGCTCACTTATGCTCTAAAACATCAGTTTTAATAGAAATGCTTTTCAGGCCCTAGTTGCAATTATTGAAAAGCATCGCTCAAACACATGAGCAAAACCGTAATGTGTATTAAAGCCAACAACCTGTGCACTAGTCTTTATTACTTTTCTGTTGTGGCTAACAGACCACTGGCTAACTGCATTCTTCACTTTTCTACAAACTTGGCCAGTGTCATATTCGTTTCTTCTTGAAAAAGTCGATGACACTGCTGCTATCACAGCTCTTTTTTCTAATTTATAGCTGTTATCCATTCTCCTGAAGTGCTTCCTGGATTTTTAATGGCCCGTTAATCTTCTATTAATGTTGTACAAAAGTCTCCGTCATCATAGCTAGCTATCATTAAACCCATGAACTGCAGAGCAGATTTATAAACCTCTAGCAACAACGTTGTAGCGGTACTGCTCTAAGCAATTGAATCAGGTAATAGCACATATTTATTTTGCAAATGACTAAGGAGTCAGGCGATGAGAAAGCTAAGCACGTTAATGACAAAAACTACTCTTGTAGCAGCTACAGTAATGTTGGTGACTGGTTGCAGTGCAGTGGCAAAACCGCAGATGGAGCACTCAGCTAGTTCGAATGTTCCGGCGTTAAAAGCTAAAGCACTCGACAACGCATTACTTTATTCCGACGAATGTATTACTGAGCGAGAAGTGGTAACGGCACAAAAGATGTGGGGCGACGGCATAGTGCGAATTGGTGCAGTATTTAGCAATGATGGTGATTACTCTGGCGAAGCCGCAGATTTCATCCAAGCTATGTATGGTTACGATTTAAGCAGCGTACTGTTTAAACCAACGCTTGCAGCTAACGACCAGTTCCGTTCAAGCTTCGATGCTGCGCTTTCATACTTTGTTGGCGGTAATGACGCTTACGAAGAGGACAAAGGCTTTGCTATAAAGCCATACACAAATGTGAAATTCGATAATGTGGGTATTATCAACAACAGCTGTCGCATGGCCGTGGCGATGGGCAACTACTTCTTTACCGATACAAAAGGTGGCGAAACGAAGGTGGAATACACGTTTGCCTATGTCAAAGATAGTGACGGCGACCTGCGTATTGTTGCTCACCAATCTTCGTTACCTTACAACCCAAACGGTAACTAAATAGGCCATTGCCCCTCCATTCTTAGGAAGTGTGAGGGGCGAAACACTCTCCCTTTGCAGGCAAGGCGTCCCTTCCCTTTCGCTTTGCCTCTTTTTTATTTTCAACGAGAAAAACTATGTGCGCAAAACGAATTATGACGCGTTGCGTCTTACTACTTGTGATGGCGATGACAGCCGGCATTAAGTCACACGCCGAGTCAGATTTTCAATCTTGGAACGCTCTCGCACTCACTGGAGATGCCGATGATAAAGGTAAATGGCAATTTTGGTTTGACGGTCATTTACGCTTTAAAGACGACGCATCTCGCCTAGGCGTTTCTATCGTTCGTCCCGGTGTCGGCTACAAACTATCAAGCGATACGACCTTGTGGCTGGGTGTTGCAAGAGTAACGATAGACTCAGACAACGGTTCAATTGAAGAAGACAGGGTGTGGCAGCAAGCTACGTATTCATTAAGCAAATTTATGGGCGGTACCATTTCAGGTAGAAGTCGTTTGGAGCAGCGATTCAGGAGCGATGAAGGCGGTGATACAGGCTATAGGTTCAGACAATTTATACGGTGGTCGAAACCTTTAAATGAGCAATGGTCAATGGTCGTTTGGGACGAGGTATTTTTTGGTTTAAACGACACAGACTGGGGCCAAAATAGCGGGTTTGACCAAAATAGACTTTACGTGGGACCGGCTTATCACCTCAACAAGAAATGGCGCGTTGAGATGGGATACTTACATAATCACATTGCGTCGCCAGGATCCAATTCAGACGCCATAACAAACCACAACCTTGCTCTCACGTTCTTCGGAAGCTGGTAAGAATCAAAGAATAATCCCAGCCAAAGGCCCTTAACACACAAAGAGAAAAGTTGGGTGACTAGGGCCTTACTCAATCATGTAAAAAATGCATTCGCACGTGTAATCGTGACGTTAATTGCCTGCAGATACGGCCTGACAACTAAAGGAAAATTAAATTATATCAATATATTTCAATAACTTAAAAAATAGGCACAAAGATAGCATTAGTTAAAGTGAAAGTAACGGAAGCAATACGAGGATTTAGTTATGTTAGGTTGGGCAATCACATTTTTTATCATCGCCATTATTGCAGCAGTTTTTGGTTTTGGAGGCATCGCAGGTGCAGCAACAGGTATCGCACAGTTTCTTTTCTTTGTGTTTATCGCGTTGCTCGTAATCTCACTTATCGCAAATGCGTTACGTGGTAGAGCACCAAGAGCCTAAGAGTTAGAAGTATTTTAATAGGAAAAAGGAGTAAGGATATGTTTTCATTTAAAAACTTATCAAAGGTACTAGTAGCATCAGCATTTGCACTATCACTAGCAGCTTGCGGTGACGGTGAAGCGGAAGACGCAGGCGAAGAGCTAGACGAAATTGTTACCGATGCGGGTAATGCCGTTGAAGACGCTTGTGAAGATGTGAAAGAAGGCGTAGACGCTGAAGATAAAGACTGTTAATTACGTTTTTATCAAAAAAGGGGCAGACAATTGTCTGGCCCTTTTTGTATTTACAGTCGACGTGGTTTGACCTAACTGGTTAGTTAAGACACTTCTTCACCACCTAACTCACGAGCAATATCGTCTAGTGTAGATAGCGTCGAATCAAATTCCCCTACCCCATAACGGTATTTTACACTCACGTGATGATCCGTACGCCCGAACTTAACTCTTAACCCTTCTGCGTCAATATGCTTCACGGTATTCAAAAAGCGATATGCAGACATTTCTGTTTCAAATTGAAACTCAACACTGTTTTCCATTTAGGCTTTCCGTTTAAGCAACAATTTCAGGATGAGTACCAATAACTGAAACAACTCGTTGCAGCAAATAGTTATCTTCTTCGCTTATCGAGTCGTATGATAGCCAGTCAGCAAGAATGTCGGGAGCTGTTGCCGCTTCGCCTTGTTCCAACTTAGATGTCATCATTTGTAGCTGTACGCTAGAGCGTATAGATGCGTCTGCATCTGGGCTTGGCATACCTGTTGCGACTTCTAGTGCTACCGTTAACCATCGTCTATCGTGCTGAGTTTTTTTATTTCCAGTAGACTGACCCAATACGCTTGCCCAACGCTTCCCTAACGTTTCCGCTAGAGATTGCTCATCACCACTTCCCTCACCTACACTTAGCTGTAGTAAAGAAATCAGCGCCTGAGCTCGCGCCAATCGGGCTTGAGATTGTGCATTTTTCGCTCGCGCAGCGCGCTTACTTTCAAGTGAATCAATCTTTTTATCTACTTTCGTACGTTGCGCTTTGGGCAAGTCGGTTAACTGAGCGCGAACGTCGCTTATTGATTGACTGAACGTTGCATCATCGCTGTTGGTGTCAACAGCTTCCACTTGCTTGAGTAGCGAATCTACTAACGCGTTAAATGCATTATTCTGTACTTTCCGCTCGGCTTTTAAACGTTCAAATACGGTGTCATTGGCAGCTTTAAATTCTGCCCACAACTTACTTTCTTCACGTTTACCTGCATGGCCTACTTGCTTCCACTGGCTTTGCAATAGTTGAGCTTTGTCGGCAGCGCCAGCGACATCTTCTTCCGAAGCAAGTTGACAAGCTTGGGTGACTAACGCACGCTTTTGGGCTTGGTTGTCACTTTGCCATTGATTTACTTTAGCCTGAATGGGCGATGATACCGCCTTCCATTCTTGCTTCAGCTGTTCATAAATTTCACGTTCAACCTGACCTGCAGCGTGCCACTGTTTAGACACTCTATCGAAAACTTTCACTAACTCGGCTTCCGGCATGTTAATGTCCATTGCCTTAACGGTAGCGATAATCGACATACGCTGTTCACGCGCAGCAGCCCGCTGTGCATCTAACTTCGCGTAATGCGCTCTACAAGGCTCGAAGGCCTTTTCAAGTGCATCATCAAATTGCTGCTGTAACAACGCGTCATCACTACTTTCTTCACTCGTTGACGATGACGGTGTTAGTGATAACCATTGCTTACGCAGATACTTAATGGCCTCACTTCTTTGCTTAATATTTTCTGCATCAGCGCTGGCTAACGCTTTTGCTTCTTCTACAAGAGCGGGTTTGCGCGGCGCAGCAAGGTAATCCTGCCATCCTTCTAAGCGCGACACATCACCAGCGGTCTTTTCAAAACGCTTCTCTACATACTTTTTCGCTGAACCAGGAAGCGCAGCATAACTTTCCTGAAGCTTTGCAAATTTTGAAATAGCAACGCGGAATTTACCCTGAGCAATTAAGTTATCGATAACGCTAATGTGCTTTCTAATGTGTTTTACTTGCTCATTTTCTTTGGATTTTTGAGCACGCTCTTTGGCATTTACACTGCTTGTCGCTGCGTTGAAACGTTTAGACAACGCCTTAGGAATGGCATCGATTTCGCGACTAAGCGCTTTATACGCTTGACGTGCTTCGTCAAACTCCGCTTTAAGAGCCACTACACTACTGCTTTGTAATGCGTCGCCACCATTTACCTGACTCAAATTCTCAGTCGATGCGCTAGCTTCTTCAACGCTCACATCACGGGTATCTTTACCCGACTCGCTATCGCTTGCCGAAACGATCTTAGCGGCAATGTCTTCGAGCGACTGAAGTTTTATCAGTAGCTTTTGGCCGTATTGCTGCTGCATAGAGAAGCGATCAAGCTGCTCGTTTAGTTCGTCGACAGAGTGCTTAATCTGTGTAATTCGCTTATCAGTTGCAGATTCATCATCGAGACGCGCTAGCTGTTCGAGCGTTGCTTCAACACCGCGCACGCTTTCATTAACCGTAGCAACATCAGCAAGCGTCGCTTCACAAAGCCTGTTATTGTACAACCAAGCTACCTGCTCCTTGGCATGAGTAAGCTGCTGTTCGCACAATGCTTTGGTATTGGCACGTTGCGACGCTTGTTGCTTCTCTTCCCATGCCGGGCGTATACGGCTTAAATATCGCTCGAGCTGCTCACCAATACGCGCGCGCTTTTCTTCATAATCAGCGCGTTCTTCTGAAGTGAGTAAATCAATTTGAGCAAATAGCCCTGTCAATTCGCTCTCAAGTTCGTTGCGCTTTTCATCAATGGTTTCTACATCTGATTTGTCGAGTAAAGCCTGATATTTTGAAAGTCCCAGAGTGAGCTGCTTTTTAAGCTCCACTGGGCGCTTTGCAGCCTCTTTGATAGCATCTATCCGCGCATTAATTTTCGTAACAAGGGCATCATCTGACACTTTCTTAGCAAGCTTTTGCAGATCTGATACGTCTGAATGTGCGTTGACTAGTTGAGTCTGCAGTTGGGGACTTGCGCCTTCTAAAAAAACAAACTGGGTGAAAGATGGCTTCGCTACTTTTTCGATTAGCGCGCTAGCTAGCGCATCATCTTGTAAGAGCATAGGCTCTTTCTTCAACATTTGTGGTACTAACTGCACTACCAAATCGGCGTTGGCTGTTTCAGTTAAAAAAGAGAATATCTCTTGGCGGGAGAGTGTGACATCCCCCTCGCCTAACAAAGCGGCGTTTACCTTTTTCTCCGCCGCTTTTTTAACGCGAGACTGCTTGGCAATTTGTGACATTTTAAGCCACAGCACAAAGCTATTAAGCTTTTCGAGTGCTGCTAAACTGACATTTGCATCTTCGTCATTAAATGCCAGTTCGTGAAGAATTGTTTTTTCCTGTGCCTTTTCGGGAGAGAGACTCTCGATTGCCTGCATCCGTTTTTCAGGCTTTGGGCTTTGGTGTGAAGGCGCAAATATACGACTAAATATCATCCTGTTTAAACCGCGCTATTGTATTATTATCATCCTGCTCATCGCGTAACGAGCGCTTAAAGTCGGCTTTACTTTTATGTACGATTTCGCCGCTTTCACCTACTGTCATATGCTCAGAGGACTTTTCTATTTTTGCTTGATACAGCATAACAGCCTGCATGCTGCTTGCTTTTTGCTCTTCGTTTAAAGGCGTGCCATCTGGCCACTTACCTGTTTCAACAGCCTGACGCAGACGCTCGTAAATCTCCGGCGTCATGCTGGCTAAAAGTGCTTCTATATTCATTTAGGAAAAACGCTTTATGTAAACAATACGCGCGCGGTTTACTAAGTACCAAACAAAGCCAACCACTGCGCCCAAAATAGCTAAATTATGTTGCAAATCACCTGGGCGTGTTCCGCCCCAATACATGAAGCCAAAACTCGCAACGAATATCAGCATAGCAAGAAGGGATTGGTTCTGGATACTGGCTAACTTTTTAAATCTTTGTAAGCTTTGTTTGCGCTCTATATCTTCAGAGGTCGCATCACCGATTTTAAAGTCACAGTGAGGACACGTCTTCGCTTTGTCAGACGTTTTTTTATTACACGAAGGACAGTCAACTAATGCCATATGTTGCTCCTGTTTATTGGGTGCGAAATGGAAATGCGCAACTCGCTATTGAGCGAAGACGCATTTATACGCGGATGGGTATCATACTTAAGTTCATCACAACAATGAAGTCGATTCTGTGGATTAACCTTATCGCTATAAAACAAAAATGCGCAGGGTGTTAACTTTTATACAAAGTTCACCGCTACGCATTTTTACCTGATAGCCAAGTTGCATTTCCCTTCAGTGAAACTCAAGAGGGGGCGATGCTTTAGGCAATACTCACCTTATTTTTTATGTCGAGACCAGTAGTCGTTAACCGTTTCTTTCATCTCTTTACAAAGCAACATGATGCCGAACAAGTTTGGCAAGGTCATTACCACGATAGCCACAGCTGAAAGTGCCCAAACTAATGTAGTGTCAGAGAATGCAGCCCAAACGAAACCGGCGACGTAGATGACGCGATACGGCATTACGGAGCGAGGACCGAACAAATATGTCATAGCGCGATCACCATAATATGACCAAGCGATGGCGGTTGAGAACGCAAACAGCATAAGCCCAATTGACACGATATATTGACCGAAATCGCCAAAGAAACCGCGTGTAAAGGCAATGGTGGTGAGCGCTGCCGAGTGAACCAGTGACTTACCGCTTACTTCAAGGTTCTCTTTAACCGGCTTTCCGTCAACAATCTTAAGCGTGCCAGTAAACAAGTCTTCACTACCTACTGCATACTTCACGTCTTCTGCTACAGACCTAGCGTTAAGCAGTGTAAAACCATCGCTTACCGCCGTGCCGTTAACAACGGTAATTGAGCCAGTATAAGGCTGTACATTGTTACCTTCAATTTCATTCAAGTAACCATATAGTTTGTTTACGTCATCCTGATTCGAGTCGTCGTATTGACCTGCAACAAAGTACATGTCTGAACGATCGAAGACGTTTTCGTGTTTTTCTTTCCACACGCCAGACGACAAAATAACCAAACCCGTTACGGTACAAATTAGAATAGTGTCGATAAAGGGTTCAAGCAGTGACACCATACCTTCTGAAGCAGGCTCTTTCGTTTTTGCCGCTGCGTGAGCGATAGGTGCAGAGCCTTGACCCGCTTCGTTTGAAAACAAGCCTCGGTTAACCCCACGGTTAAACGCATAAGCTAACGAAGCTCCCAAGAAACCACCTGCGGCAGCTGAACCAGTAAACGCATCACCGATAACTGCGGCAAACGAAGGCCCAATGTTGTCTAGATTAGCGAAAATAACCGCTAGCGCACCGATAAGGTAGATAACAGCCATAACTGGAACAACACGCGCTGTAAACGCGGCAATGCGTTGGATACCACCAAGAATGACCAAGGCTAGAAGAATACCCAGTACACTACCTACCATCCAAGGCTCGAAGCCAAATGTTGCTTCGATACTTTGCGCGATACCATTACTTTGAGGAAGGTTTCCGGTACCAAATGAGCTGACTACCGTTGCAACAGCAAATGCAACCGCTAACCACTTCATGTTTAGGCGACGGTCCATGTAATACATAGGGCCACCGGCCATGGTGCCGTCTTCTGTCTTTACGCGATATTTGTGCGACAGAGTAACTTCAACGAATTTTGTAGTCATACCTAAAAAGGCGGTTACCCACATCCAAAATAGTGCAGCGGGGCCACCAAGGAAAATAGCGAATGCAACACCTGAGATGTTACCTGTACCTACGGTACCAGACAGTGCGGTTGTAAGTGCGCGAAAGTGCGTGGTGTCGCCTGGATCGCTTTCTTTATCAAACTTACCGGTAACAACCTGCCAGGCATGTTTAAAGAAACGAATTTGCGGAAATTTAAGATAAACCGTAAAGAAAAGACCTACGCCTAACAGTACATAAGGAAACCAGAACGCGCCTCCTAAGAATCCATCGAGCATAGTTAGAAAACCATATAACCCTTCCAACGTTATTCCCCTTTTTATTATGTTTAATTGTTGTTTTATTTTAATAATTAAAAGGCCTCTTTTTGTCGAGGCCTTTTTGCGGAAACTTTCGCTTCCTTATTTTTATTTTATTGCTCTGATGCTTTTAGCTTTTTAACAACTGCATTCACACCAATAAGTAAATCTTCACCTAATTGACGGCTGCGTTGTACCGACCAACCGTAGATATCGTCCGGTACATCTGCATTGTCTTTAAATGGCATTTCCACCGTATATGCCATACATTTGAATTTCTCGCCCACCGCATTTGACGCTACGGTTAAATTAGCCTTGCCTGGCTCATCTTTATCATAACCAAATTCATCTTGAAACTCTGGCGTAGCGTTCAACAGCGCATCTTTAAACGTATTTTCAAGCATTTTGATGGTGTCATTGTAGCTAGGGTTACCTTCACTTCCTGCGACAAAGTTGTACGGCAATGCCTCATCACCGTGCAAATCAAGATACATGTCTACACCAATTTCGCTCATTGCATTCAGTACGTAAAGTACTTCTGGGCTTTTTTCTTTCGATGGTGTCGCCCACTCACGGTTTAGATTGGTTCCTACAGCGTTGGTACGCAGATGACCGCGTGCGCTGCCGTCTGGGTTCATGTTTGGCACAATGTAGAAAACAGCATTATCAAGCAACTGTCGCGCCAAACCATCTTGCTCGTCGAGCAGACGATAAATAATACCTTCGGCACACCACTCGGCCATGGTTTCGCCAGGGTGTTGACGTGCCGTGATCCAGACTTTTTTCTTTTCTGGTGTTTCTTCACCGATAACCAGCATAGACATATCACGGCCATCAAGGGTAAGGCCTAGGAATTTGTGCTCGCACAGTAGTGACATCTGCGCGTCGTGCACAAGATCGAGGTGACGTTCGTAGCTAAAAGGAATGAAATACGCGAAGTATACGCTTGGCTGTTCTAGCGTTAGTGAGAACGTAAGATTGTCACCGTCAAATTCGCTAGGAATTCTAAACCAAGTTTGACGGTCGTAAGACGCTAGAACGTTATATCCCTTCCAACCTTCTGGATACGCTGACTTAGCCAGATTACCAATCGTCATTGTGTGAGTTACAAAAGTTTCGCCCACTAAACGAAAATGGAACCACTGAGCAAATTCAGATTGGTTGTCGTTGGGAATGGTTAGACGGATATCGTCTGGTGATTGTGCGCTAACAACTTCAATGTTACCGCTGTCGAATTGACTGGAAATATGCATAGACTGTCGTTTTCCTCATTATTTGAGCGCTAATTTAGCATAGACGTAAACACAAATTCCACGCACACAGCGGGTTTTGTACTATCGAAAGTATACAAAATGTTTACACCATCAAAAAACCGACCACTTAGGTCGGTTTTTTATACAGTTAACTAAACTGCGTGTTGCTTAAAGCGGCAACGTAGGGAAACTAAGCCCTGCCATATCACGAACTACACGTAGTACCTGACAGCTGTAACCAAACTCGTTGTCATACCACACGTATAGTGTCAGGCGGTTATCTGCGGCGATGGTCGCCTGAGAGTCAACCACAGACGCAGCGCGAGAGCCGACTAAGTCTGTTGATACAATCTCTTTACTTGCCGTGTAGTCAATTTGGTGTTGAAGCTTTGAGAACAACGCGGTATCGCGCAAGAACTCGTTAACTGCAATGCGATCCACCGGCGTTTTAAGATTTAGGTTCAAAATCGCTAGCGACACATTAGGTGTAGGTACGCGGATAGCATTACCGGTAAGTTTACCTGCCAGTTTCGGGTACGCTTTGGCAACGGCTTTCGCAGCGCCCGTTTCGGTAATGACCATATTAAGTGGCGCACTACGTCCACGACGATCACCTTTGTGGTAGTTATCGATAAGGTTTTGGTCGTTGGTGTAAGAGTGAACGGTTTCAACGTGACCGTTTTCAATGCCATATTCTTCGTCTAGCGCTTTAAGTACCGGCGTTATTGCGTTAGTTGTACAGCTTGCAGCAGATACAATTGTGTCTTCTGGTGTTACTTCTTCGTCATTTACACCGTGTACGATGTTCTTGATGTCACCTTTACCCGGGGCAGTAAGAATAGCTTTCGCTGCACCCTTAGCTTTAAGGTGTAGGCCAAGGCCATCGCGGTCACGCCAAATACCCGTGTTGTCTATGATGATAGCGTTATCGATACCATATTGCGTGTAATCCACTTCATCTGGGCTGTTGGCATAAATGACTTGAATGTATGAACCGTTTGCTTTTAGCGCGTTACGCTCGTGGTCAACTGTGATGCTGCCGTTGAATGGCCCATGCACTGAATCGCGGCGCAGTAAGCTTGCGCGTTTTTCTAGGTCGCCATCGCGCCCGCCACGAACCACAATGGCACGTAAGCGAAGCTTATTGTTTTTACCTTGGCGTTCAATAAGCAAGCGAGCAAGTAAACGACCTATACGGCCAAAACCATATAGTACAACGTCCTGAGGTTTCTGATCGTCCTCTTTATCGGCAACGTCGTTTAGTTTTTCGTTAAGGTAGGCCGTAAGGTCGTTGTTGTCGACCGCAGAACCGTAGTGAAAATCAAAAGCCAATTTACCAATATCAATTTGTGCAGGAGCAAGCTTCATGTTGCTCAAGGCTTCTAAGATTGGATAGCTTTCGCGTAGGCGTAGCTTAATACCTTCGTGCAGACGCACTTTGCGGTGCGCTTTGATAACATCAATAGCACTGGCGTTCAGTAGCGAGCGTCCATAAACCGAAATTTCAACTGCCTTATTGCGATACAATTTACCAATAAGGGGCAACATCATTTCTGCGTATTCCTGACGCTCTTGCCAGCTGCTTTGTAATTCCTGCTCAAACTGTTGATTCATGCTTCTGCCTTCATCGATATTAATTTAACGGTGTTGTCATTGTTGTATGCGCAGCCAATTTTTTTGTGGCACAAACACGTACAACTAATCCTAATTACGCGTCAGCTTTTTATTATTTTTGGGGTACACTAGGTGAGTTTTCGCCTGACGGTGACGAGCAGTATCTTAAATAAACAAGCAAGGAAGACCAAATTGTTGATAAGTTTCAAAACCTCTATGAAAACTCGTATAACAGAGAGTTTATTTAGTAAGTTTCCAACAAAAGGTTATGTAACGACGGTGTGGCTGGCAGCAGCGACAACACTGACGGGTTGTGGCGATCTTTTTGAACCTACTATCAGTGAAATTTGTGAATCTCACAGCGAGATTTGCCTAGATTTGAGTTTGGATGCCCGTTGTCGCGCCGAGCGTGCTGAGATTATTCGCTTACGTTACTACAATCAAGATTCGAAAGACGACGCGTACAAGTACCCTCTTCTTTTAAACTTCGAAGAGTATCTAACCTGCGTTGAAGAAGTGCAGCATATAGAACATATAAAACGCAAAGGTAAAGAAGCAACGAGACTAAAAGGCGTTATTACCGCTCAGCGTGAAATTAAACGTCTAAGCCGCGAGACGAAAGACTCACTTGACCCCTATCTCTCTTATTATCACTGGACACGGTATAACGATAAAGACGCTTTTCATCGCTTTGAGCGCTACGCTGCCAGCAACCGTGTAAGCGATCCAAAGCTTCTGGTTGCATTGGCCTCTGTTCAAATAAAAACAGATCAGAAGCGCACTATTGAAACCTTGTATCGAGCGCTGAGTTTATACACGGATAGTGACAATATCGATGTCAGTATCTTCTACTCGCTTGCGTCTATGGGAATGGATATGGATAACTATCGACTCGCCTACGTTTGGTATGGTGTTGCTGAGGCTTTCGACGAAAGGCTTAACGACACTCAGCGCATACAGTTAGGTCAGCAACATGCCCTTCCAGTAGACATTCTAGATAATATTGTTGATGAAATAGTCAGTAATTTAAATAGCGCGACCTTTGATGCAAGTTCATTAAAGCTAGACAAACTCTGATTTTTTGAAACTCAATTACACAATTTCATTGGGAAATAATTAAAAAAACCGCCGTTTATGGGCGGTTTTTTTTAATTGGGCTCCGTAGCCTTACACACAAGGTTAAAATTTAATCAGATGTTTACCTTAATCAAACGCTCACCTAGGGCTTTTTAACCTTTAATTTGTGTATCATCTTCGCCTTTAAAGGTCATAGATAGCGAATTTACGCAGTAGCGTTGACCCGTTGGCGCAGGACCATCTGGAAATACATGGCCTAAGTGCGAGCCACACTGCTTACAAAAAATCTCAACCCTACGCATACCGTGACTCAAGTCTTCTCTGTAATCTACATTACCGTCATCAAGCTGCTTATAGAAAGAAGGCCATCCACAACCAGCATCAAATTTAGTATCTGAGGGGAAAAGTGGCGCTTCGCAGCACTTACACACGTACAATCCATCTCGCTGCTCGTCTAGCAATACTCCAGTGAAAGGTCGCTCAGTACCCGCTTCGCGGCATACATAATATTCCTCGTCAGTGAGCTCAGTTTTCCAGTCTTTTTTAGCTACTGATGCGTTTGCTTTTTCATCTGTCGACATAACTTACCTCTTTAAACAAAAAAGGTGTATTTGAAAACAAATACACCTCTTAATAGTTTACGCTCAGTTATGAGCGCGTGTAACACTATTTAGTTCATACTATTTTTTGATAGCCGTTTGCGGACGTGCGGGATCACTCCACTCGATGTGATACTTTTTACCTGCTGGCTTATCTACTCGCTGATAAGTATGTGCGCCAAAATAATCGCGCTGGCCTTGCAGCAAATTAGCAGGTAACACAGCTGTGCGATATGAATCGTAATAGCTTAGCGCCGACATCATGGCAGGGCAAGGAACGCCAGCCAGTGTCGCTTGGGCAATAGACTCGCGCCAATCAGATTGGTACTGTGTAATTTGCTCTGCAAAGAATGGGTCCATAAGCAAGTTGGCTAAGTCTTCGTTATTCTCGTAGGCCTGAGAAATAGACTGAAGAAATACGGCGCGAATAATACAGCCCGCACGCCATATTTTAGCAATTTCACCAAACTCCAGTGTCCAGCCGTGTTCTTTACCTGCCATTGCCATTAACTGGAAGCCCTGTGCGTATGCACAGATTTTAGAGCAATAAAGCGCTTGCTCTAGCTTGTTGATGATCGACATTTTCTCATCATCGCTGAATGATGGCGCATCTGGGCCTGCAAGAACCTTGCTCGCAGCTACACGCTCGTCTTTCAAACTAGAAATACTGCGCGCGAATACCGCAGAAGTGATGGTCTGTGCCGGACTACCTACTTGTAATGCGCTTACTGCAGTCCAAAGGCCTGTACCTTTTTGACCTGCTCTATCTAAGATCACATCAACCAACGGCTGCTGTGTTTCTGGATCCATTTGCTCAAGAACTTCAGCACTAATTTCCATCAGGTAGCTATTCAGCTTGCCTTCGTTCCAGCGACGAAACACCTCTGCTATTTCAGCTGGCGCCATATGTAGCGCTTCGCGCATAACATGGTAAGTTTCGCAGATAAGCTGCATGTCGGCGTATTCGATACCGTTGTGCACCATTTTTACATAGTGCCCTGCTCCAACCGGACCGATGTAGGTCGCACATGGTTCGCCTTCTAACACTGGTTGACCTGGCGTATGGCTTTCTAATGGTTTACCTGTTTCTGGGTCAACCTTTGCAGCAATAGCTTTAAGAACAGGCTCAATGCGTGTCCATGCATAAGGGTTGCCTGAAGGCATAAGAGATGGCCCGAAACGAGCGCCTACTTCACCACCTGACACGGCGGTAGAGAAGAAGATAAATTTACCTTTGTACTGCTCTTCACGTGCAACAGAGTCTGTCCACAAACTGTTGCCAGTATCAACCACGATATCGTCAGCGTGAATTCCGGCGTCAATAAGATGATTGCAAACGTGGTCAACAGGATCGCCAGCAGGCACAGAGATAATAATAAGATGCGGGGCTTTTAACTTGCTTAAAAGCTCGGTGTAAGAACTGCAGCCTTCAACACGAGGCTCAGTATTTTCAGCTCTTTCGCTCGCGTCTTTGGCAAGAATAGACTCAACTTTGTTTTGGTCTAAATCGAAACACGCTACACGATAGCCATGGTCCACTAGGTTCATGGTTAGGTTACTACCCATCACCCCTAAACCGATAAAACCAATATCACACGACTTGTCTTCGTGCGAATTACCACCTTTCTTTTGCATAGGAACACCCTCACATTTCAGATGGCTGCGCATGATACCACCTGAAAGAATAAAGAACAGTCTAAGCTAACAATTTAGTGCGCAGTGGTGTAATTGTCACCAGCGGTAAACATTAACGGGTTTTGTAAGCTAGTTTAGCCGAGATTTTGGCACGCATTCAGCACCTGCGTTACGCGCTTTCGCCCATGCTGTATGAAATTCACACAAAGGTAAAGACTCTGTTTCTTATTCAGCTAACGTGCACTGAGTTTAGAGCCGTTTAGCGGTACTCTTAAATTCTTTAAAGGCATCCTTAACCAAGTATAAGGTCGTATTGTAAGCCATTATTCTATCCAGAGAACTGAGAAAAACTGAACAACGTTAGCGATTTGCTGGCCTGTAAAAACACCTTCTGAATGCAAATTGAAGGCTGTTCTTCAAGAGAGCTGTAGCGCGTATCCAAGTGCATGGTCCACCCTCCCCTGGGTATGACAGAAGGTAGGTGAAAACGCACGTCGCTTTCACTTGCATTAACACACAAGAACCAGTGCTCTGGCTTCTGGTCGCCCGTTACACAACCTTTTATTTCCACACCAAACGCTTTGTTATGATGCGCATTCCAGTCTTCAGACGCTTTGTCAGAACCATCGGGCTTATACCAATTTATTTCTTTTACATTTCGTGAGAGCGTAAAAGTATCATCGTGCAGCTTTAGTTCGCTTAACAGTGAAGAGGACTGACGCAAACGGATCACATATTGGCAGAAGCTAAGAAAATCTTGCTTGCGCTTGTTTAATTCCCAATTCATCCAGCTAATAGGATTATCCTGACAATAGGCATTATTATTGCCATTTTGGGTGCGGCTTAATTCATCGCCACCAAGAATATGCGGTGTACCTTGCGAGAAGATCAGAGTTGCAAAGAGATTGCGCTTTTGACGCTCACGCATAGCGAGTATCTGCTCGTCATTCGTTTCCCCTTCAATACCATAATTGGCAGACAGGTTGTGTCCATGGCCATCTCGATTTTCTTCTAAGTTATCGAGATTGTGACGTTCGGCGTAGGTCACCATATCGTGCAGCGTGAACCCATCGTGATATGTCACGTTATTTACCGACGTACTGATATGTCGATGGCCTTTGTGAAATATATCTCGTGAGCCCATTAAACGGGTCGCAAAGTCCGCGGTAACGCCATCGTCTCCACGCCAGAAGGCGCGCACCGTATCGCGGTATTTATCATTCACCTCTAACCACGGGGACGGAAAGTTACCCACTTGGTAGCCGCCAGGCCCAATATCCCAGGGTTCGGCAAGCAATACCCTCTCTTTTAGAACAGGGTCGCTACTAATGGCTCTCAGCAGCCCAGATTTTTTACTATATTCTTGTGGCTCTCTTCCCAAGCATACTGCTAAATCGAAACGAAAGCCGTCAACGCCAATTACGGATACCCAGTGGCGCATGGCATCTAAAATAAGTCCCATCATAAATGGCTGCGCGGTATTTACCGTGTTACCACAGCCAGAGTGGTTGGAATAAACCAATTCTCCGTTTTTCGTTTGCTCTAATAAGTACGCTTGGTAAGGACAAAACCCCTTATAAGAAAGAATAGGACCGCCATTGCCTGCCTCTGCTGTATGGTTAAATACCACATCAACAATAACCTCAAGTCCGGCAGTATGATAAGCATCTACCATAGACTTCAGTTCAGCAAGCGCATCTGACACACCGTAGCGTGGTTCAGGTGCAAAGAAGTTAACCGGGTTATATCCCCAATAATTGGTTAAGCCTTTCTCTGTAATAAATGGTTCAGGCATGAATGAACACAACGGCATAAATTGCACCGTGGTTATGCCTAATGCTTTGAGATGCTTGATGACACTCGGATGGGCAGCACCGATAAATTTGCCACGGTGTTCTTTAGGTACATCGGGATGGAGTTTTGTTAGCCCCTTAATATGTGCTTCGTAAACTACTCGCTTGTGTTTCGGAATAACAGGCGCGCTAACATGACTCGGCGCATAGTCATTTTGATCAATTACTATGCACTTGGGGATCATAAACTGAGAGTCGTGTTTGTATTGCCTAGCGTCCCATTTTATTGCGCGACTAATTTTCTTGGCGTAAGGGTCGATTAGCAGTTTGTCGGTGGGTACCGCATGTAACCCTCCCTCACCGCGTTCTACGCGATAACCATAGTATTGTCCTGCGCTAACGCCGCTGTAACGACCGTGCCAAACATCACCAGTTTTCTCAGGCAAAGGATGCTCACTCACCGCCTCTTCTGTGTCACTATTGAAAAAACACAACACGACCGCCTTCGCATCGGGCGCGTATACGGCAAAATTACAACCATCTTGTGTAACTGTTGCGCCAAGTGGATATGCCTTTCCCATTCCACTTTCTACAATTAGTGCGGTGTCTCGAATTTCGTTCACTTGGTTCTCAATTTATCTCTTCACTAGGGCGTGTCGCTCTAGTCGGATTAATCCACATTGGCAACATAAAATACCGTGGCTAGCGGCGGTAACGTGATTTCTGCAGAGTGAGTACGCTCATTCCAAGGTATGGGTTGCGTATTTACAGTAGAAGCAACGTCGTAGTCACTACCCCAATATGCACCATCATCAGTGTTTAGTGCTAGCGTTAGCGTGCATGCATCATCTACGCCTATTCTGAAGTTCTGACGTGGCACAGGCGTAAAATTAGATACCGCATATACTTTTTGCTTCGCATCTTTTGACATACGAACAAATGAAACCACGCTTTGGTCTGCATTATTGTGGTCGAGCCAAGCAAAGCCCCCTGGTTCGTGGTCTCGCTCGTAAAGCGCTGGCGTAGACGTATAGAGGTTGTTGAGCGCCTTATAAAGCGCTTGAATGCCTTTGTGTTTTTCGTAATCGAGCAAGTGCCAGTCTAAACTACTGTCATGGTTCCATTCTCGTGCCTGCGCAAGCTCGTTCCCCATAAAGTTAAGCTTCTTGCCGGGGTGACCGTACATAAAGCCCGCGTAACAACGCAGGTTAGCAGCTTGCTGCCATTCATCGCCAGGCATTTTATGCAGCATACTGCCTTTGCCGTGTACCACTTCATCGTGCGAGATAGGCAGCACAAAGTTTTCGTCAAACGCGTAAACCATGCTGAAGGTAATATCGCCATGGTGATAGTTGCGATAGGCGGGGTCTTTAGCGATGTAGTGTAATGAGTCGTGCATCCATCCCATGTTCCACTTAAAGCCAAAGCCCAAACCACCATCAAATACTGGGCGAGAAACCTTGGGAAACGACGTTGATTCTTCGGCAATTGTCATGGCGTCTGGGAAGTGCTTGTACACTTCTTCATTCATCCATTTCAGTAAGCTGATGGCTTCGTAGTTTTCGTTGCCACCATCCACATTCGGGATCCACTCTCCGTCATTGCGTGAATAGTCGAGATAAAGCATGGATGCCACTGCATCAACCCTGAGTCCATCAACGTGAAATTTGTCTAGCCAAAACAGTGCGTTTGCAACTAAAAACTGACGAACTGTGTCTTTGCCGAAATCGTAAATGCAAGAATTCCAATCCGGATGCCAACCTTTCCTCGGATCTTCATATTCATAAACACAAGAACCATCAAATCGCGCCAAGCCATGGCCGTCTTCCGGGAAATGTGCAGGTACCCAGTCGATAATTACGCCTATACCTGCTTGGTGAGCCTTATCAACAAAGTATTTAAATTCATCTGGGTTTCCAAATCTACTCGTTGGTGCGAACATTCCCACGGGCTGATAGCCCCACGAACCGTCGAAAGGAAACTCGGAAATAGGCAGCAATTCAACGTGAGTGTAACCCATATCGCTGACGTAGCTTATTAAGTCATCGGCCAGCGCTTTATAAGTAAGATAGCGCGCATCAGTTTCAATACCCGGGCGCTTCCAAGAGCCAAGGTGCACTTCATAAATGCTCATTGGGCTGTTGTATTTGTTCCCCTTTCGCTTTTCCATCCATGCACTATCATTCCACTCATAGTTATTGTGGTTGTAAACTTTCGAAGCATGAGAAGGATACTGCTCTGCACTGAAGCCAAGTGGGTCAGCCTTGTGCGGTAGGTCGTGGCCGTGTGCATCTTTAATGTGGTACTTGTAGCGCTCTCCCTCTGCGAGTTCTGGCACAAACAGTACCCAGTATCCCATAGAGGTCTTTTCCATAGGATGCGTGCGGCCATCCCACTGATTGAAATCGCCAATGAGCGACACCGTGCTTGCATTGGGCGCGAAAACGCAGAACCTGACACCTTTTATCGCATCGCCTTTTGAAGAAGCGAGTGTTAAAAGTTGCGCGCCCGCTTGCTCATACAAGTTTGAAGGCTTGCTATCGATGTAGTGTACCGCATGATACGCCTGCTCGGAGAATTGATAAGGATCGATATAGCCCTTATCGTCATTCAAGCCTTCGGCGATAACGCGATAAACCTCACCCTGATATTCTTTAGGCAGTGGTGTTTCAAAAAGACCATTTTTGGAGGTAACGGTTACATTTGCTAGCGCTGCATTCTCCCATTCAATCGTTATCTTGCTGACATTAGGACGCCAAACGCGAAGTACCGACTTCTGCTGATTTTTAACTACACCTAAATGGGAAAACGGCTGAGAACATAATACCTGTTCAAACTGCTGCGCTAATTGCATTCGCTACTCCTAGTAAAAACCCGCATGGCAGCGGGTTGAATTGTGAGCTTAAATGCGTTGTATACATTTAAGCTCTTTCAAGTACCGTCTTGGTACTTTATCTTACTCGTTTAAGTTACCTAGGCAACCGCCTATTATCATTTCTTTGATAATGGCAATTAACCCTGACTTGCTTGCTTTCTGGCATGAGTAAGTTTAGACGCCAACTCATTTATATCATGTCTATCGAACATCGACTCGATATTCTCTGTGAGTTTTCGTCGCCAGTTTGGATACTCGTCAAAAGTACCAGGAATATTGACCGGCTTATCCATTTCTAACCAGTCTTCCAATTGCAGGCTCAATAAAGCGCTCGAGCCACCTGCCATATGCACCTGCATACCGTTATTCAGTTCGCGATTCATACCCGTATGATTAACATCGCGGCCTACATTGTCGCCAATTGAACCGTGGCCGTGCAACGTATCAAGTATTGCCTGTTTATTTTCATGACGATCCGCATAAAGCGTTTGAAGGATTTCTTCTGTTGGATAAAGCCCTATTTCTTTACCTAGCTCTAAATCTAAACAGTGCCAGTAACCAATCAGCGTTGGCATATCGTGAGTAGTCAACGTTGACATAGACTGAACAGGGTAATGGCTAGGTGAGAAGAAACCACCGTCTTCCGCTTGTTCGAAGAAAAATACGCGGTATGAGTACACGCCATTATCAGCAAGCTTGCTGCGAATTTCTTCGGGTACAGTACCCAAGTCTTCACCGATAACCAGGCTCTGATTGCGGTGACTTTCTAACGCTAAAATACCGAGTAAATCGTCTACAGGATAATAAACATAGCCGCCATCTTTAGCGTTATCGCCTTTCACAACCCACCATAAACGCAGCAACGCCATGACGTGATCGATACGCAATGAGCCTGACGACGCCATGTTAGACGCAAATAAGTCAATAATAGGTTGGTAACCCTGTTCATACAGCTTACGAGGGTCCATAGGCGGCAGCCCCCAGTTCTGGCCTAGTGGGCCCAAGATATCCGGTGGAGCACCTACACTTGCGCCTGTGCAGTATAGGTCTTTGTTACCCCAAATTTCCGCACTGCCTTCACTAACGCCTACCGCCAAGTCGCGATAAAGACCAATGGTCATGCCTGCATCAGTAGCTTTGTTGCTTGCAAGCTCAAGCTGTTGGGCGGCAATCCACTGTAGGAACAAGTAAAATTTGACGTCTTGTTCGTTTGCACTCTTAAACTTAGCCACGGCTGGGTTGTAATAGTCTTTGTATTCTTGTGGGAATACCGGCCATCCCCAGCTGTCTTTACCTTCAGCTTTTAGGTGCGATTGCAGGGCGTCGTACACCGCTAACATATCTAAGCTTTCACCGCCCGCTTCTACGAAGGCTTTAAACGCCTTATTTTGCTTTGTGCTTTTACGAAGGTATTTGGCATCGTAAACATCAAATACTGCTTTAAGCGCAGCCAGTTTCACATGGGCGACTGCCTCGTAGTCTACATGTTCTACGTTACGTGCATGTTCAAGCGTGGCTTTAAACTCATCACTGCTCACTACCGCTTGTACTGATGCATCGTCATACCCGTCAATGGCAGTCACATCGATATACAAATAATTAAGCCAGCGACGTGAGCTTGGCCCATAAGGCGAGCACGCGTTGGGGTTTGCAGGGTAGAGCGCATGAATAGGATTAAGTCCGATAAAGTCTGCGCCCACACCAGCGGCTTTTTCAATAAGCAGTGCTAAATCAGAAAAATCACCAATCCCCCAGTTCTTTTCACTGCGAACGCAGTAAAGTTGAACGCTTAAGCCCCATATTTTTTTGCCTTCTTTAATCTCGTTTGGTGTGTAGCAGGCTTCAGGTGCCACAATTAAACGAGAACGCGCAAACTCATCGTCATCAGCGCTTAAGGCTACATCGTGATAACCAAGGGGCAAATCTAAAGGCAGTGTTACTACGTATTCATGAAACTCTACATCGTCGATATGCGCCATCGTCGTCATTTCTTGGTCAACTGGCGTAAATTGATGAGTGAGCACGTCACCATTTTCACAGGTGACCGTGAGCGTGTGATCATCGTTCACTAACTCGATAGGCAAACGAACAGCTAGATTAATTTCTTGGGTATTGCGAACCACTTGAACAGGATTTAACGGCGACAACCATACCGACTTTATATCTTGTGTAATTTGTGACTGAATTTTTTCATCACTGCTGGTGTCATAGCCAAGTGTGTTAAGCAGTTTTGCTTTACTTGATTCTGCGATGGTTGCTGGCTTTCCCCATGCGTCGACGTATTGGGTTTCAATTCCCCGCATTTCAACCAGTTGTTGCAGAAGTTGTTGTGTCATGGTGTGTCATTCCTGTTATTCGGTAAAAGACGCAAAGCAAATTAAGCATAGTGCGTCTACAAACAAATTTTTAACATTATTCTAGAAACAAGGGCTTGGCGATATCTGAATACGATTGCAATAGCACTTATTCGTAATTTTGCAACACTTTGGCTTTTTATTTTGCTAATTATGACATTTTGATCCATACTTTACGTAATTTATTTTCATTTTATTTAAATAATCGGGGTACGTTATGACAATTCGCATCGGTATCAATGGTTTTGGCCGTATTGGACGCCTAGTAATGCGCGCAGCAGCAGAGCGCAACGACATCGAAGTTGTTGCAATAAACGACTTACTAGACACGGACTACATTGCTTATCTATTGAAATACGACTCGACTCACGGTTTATTCGACGGTGAAGTTACAGTAGATAACAATAGCCTAGTTGTAAACGGCAAAACTATCCGCATTACATCTGAAAGAGATCCAGCTGCACTTAAGTGGGATGAAGTAGACGTTGACGTGGTTGTTGAATCAACAGGTCTGTTCCTGACTAAAGAAACTGCCGCGAAGCACATCGAAGCTGGCGCGAAGAAAGTTGTTATGTCTGCACCTTCTAAAGATGACACGCCTATGTTCGTTATGGGTGTAAACCAAGAAAGCTACGCTGGCGAAACTATTGTTTCAAACGCGTCTTGCACAACTAACTGTCTTGCTCCTCTTGCCAAAGTGCTTAACGATAAATTTGGTATTGTAGACGGTTTGATGACAACGGTTCACGCAACAACTGCAACACAGAAAACGGTAGACGGTCCTTCAATGAAAGACTGGCGTGGTGGTCGTGGTGCTGGTCAGAACATCATTCCATCATCAACCGGTGCAGCAAAAGCAGTAGGTAAAGTTATCCCTGAGCTTAACGGCAAGTTAACAGGTATGGCTTTCCGTGTACCTACACCAAACGTTTCAGTAGTAGACCTTACTGTAAACCTTGCGAAGCCTGCTAGCTACGATGAAATTTGTGCAGCAATGAAAGAAGCTTCAGAAGGCGAGCTTAAAGGTATCATGGGTTACACAGAAGATGCGGTTGTGTCTAACGACTTCCTTGGCGACGCTCGCACATCGGTATTTGACGCCACAGCAGGTATCGCACTTACTGATACATTCGTTAAACTCGTTTCTTGGTACGACAACGAATGGGGCTACTCAAACAAGGTTCTAGACCTTGTGGCTCATATTTCTAAGTAATTAACGGTATTAAGCGAAAATAGTTAAACTATTCACGCTAAAGTTGAGTTAATCTAAAGGTGTAAACACGGCGTTTGCACCTTTTTTGTTTTTCGTGGTCGTAAACACGCAAAATAACGATATTCCAGCGACATACGCTTTCCCGTCGCTTACCCTTTGTTGTTTTCTTATTAGTCCAAGGAGGGCTTATGCCACCTGTGAGTTCAGTTACCGTTAGTGAGTCTAATGGACTTACCTTTTTAGACGTAGATAATGCGTTTTCCTCTGCGCGTATTAGCCTATTTGGCGGTCATATCTTGTCATATGTGCCTAAAAGCGATGGTAGAGAGCGTCTTTGGGTAAGCCCCCATGCTTACTTGAACGGAGAGCGACCTATTCGCGGTGGTATTCCGGTGTGCTGGCCTTGGTTTAGCGATGATCACGGTCGAGAAAAAGGTGCCCTCCCCGCTCACGGCTTTTTGAGAACACAAGTGTGGAAGCTGATTCATTCAGAAGATACAGAAAGCGGAACAACGATTACGCTTTCGCCAAGCTTTACCCGAGCTGAAGGGTTTGAGAACGATTGTAACGTGACCATGGTAATTACAGTTGGTGAGACGATGGACGTCGCGCTAACTACAGAAAATACGGGTGTTGTACCATTCGAATTTAACTGTGCGCTACATACATATTTCCACGTTGATCACATTCAACATACCCAAATAACTGGAATTGAAGGTCAATATAAAGACAAACTTGACGACTGGGGACTTAAGACGACACCGAGTCCTTACACCATCACAGGCGAAACGGATCGCATTCATGTTGCGCCGATTAAAACAGCAGAAATTGAAGTCGAAGGCAACACGTTTACGGAAGTGGTATCCGACGGCAATGACTCTTTGGTAGTGTGGAACCCGTGGTTAGGCGCAGCGTCTATTTCAGACATGGACCCATTTGGCTATAAGCATATGTTGTGCGTAGAAACATCGCTAACTCAGGGAAAGACACTGTCCCCCGGTGCTAGCCACACACTGAAACAAACTATTGTTCCGAAGTAAATTATTTGAAGTGCAAGCGCAATTTCGCTGACACTTTAGAAGGTAGACAGTCGCAGTTCACGATCAAGAGATAAAAAAAAACCTGCCAATGAGCAGGTTTTTTCATTTAAAGGTTCAGCAAATTACTGTTTAGCACCCGCAACAGCTTCTTTTGCTAGCTGCGTAATACGCGCCCAGTCACCTGATTCAATTGCGTCGTCAGGGGCAAGCCACGAACCACCTACACATTTAACGTTGTTAAGCGCTAAATAGTCATTGTAGTTGTTTGGACCAATGCCACCCGTTGGGCAAAACGTCACATCAGGGAAAGGACCACTGATTGACTTAATGGCTTTAACGCCACCTGAAGCCTCTGCTGGGAAGAATTTCATGTGGGTATAACCCGCATCTTTACCCTTCATCAAATCAGAAGTTGAAGAGATACCAGGGATAAGTGGAATTTCTGAGTCCATACCCGCTTTTAGCAAATCAGCCGTCATACCTGGGCTAATTGCGAACTTAGCGCCAGCTTCAACTACCGCTTTAAGCTGCTGGGCGTTAGTCACGGTTCCAGCACCAATTAGCGAGTCAGGTACTTCTTGTGCAATTCGCTTAATCACGTCAATAGCAGCAGGGGTACGTAGCGTAACTTCTAGTACTTTAATACCACCTTCCATCAGCGCTTTTGCCAGAGGAACCGCTTTTTCTACGTCATTGATTACCAAAACAGGTACAACTGGACCGGCCGCAAAAATTTCCTCTGGAGAGTATTTCCATTTCGTTGTCATAATTTAGCTCGCTGTATTTTGATTCAGATATGCAGCCGCACCCAATAAACCGTGATCAGGTTCTGCAATTAAATAGGTGGGAATGTCTTTCACGTAGTGCTTCATTTGCCCTTTCGCTTCAAAACGCGCTCTAAAATCGCTATTTTGAATAAATTCAGGGAAACGGTTAGCAATGCCACCACCAATGAAGATGCCGCCCGTGGTCGCCATGTTAAGCGCTAAATTACCCGCAAAGCTTCCCATAATTCGGCAGAATTGGGTAAGCGTCGCTTCAGCAATTTTACAGGTACCGTTCAGCGCAGCGTCAGTGATTTGAGCCGGCTCGGTAAATACAACTGGTGCTGATGCGTGGTTTGCTAGCGCGGTGTAAATATTATGCAGGCCGCGTCCAGACATTACTTCTTCAGCAGAAGCACGTCCTAAGGTCGATTGAAGGTGACGCCATACGACAACATCGGTTTCATCTACCGGTGCAAAGTCTACATGACCACCTTCACCGTCCAGCGTCTGCCAGCCCGTTGAGGTCATTGTAATATGCTCAACACCCAATCCTGTACCAGGTCCAAAAACAGCGATATTGCCATTTTCTTTCGCAGTGCCTTCGCCAATTTGTACCACTTGCTCTTCGCCCAATACAGGCAAAGAGTGCGCTACGGCAGTGAAGTCATTGATAACGAACAACGCGTCTAGTTTAAGCTGAGAGCGAAGTGCATTTTGAGAAAATGCCCAGCTGTGATTCGTCATCTCGACTTGATCGCCCAATACTGGACATGCAATTGCAATACAACCTTGCGAAAAGCTGTATTCCGGCATGTCGCTAAAGTATTGTGCAATAGCAAGGTCTATGCTGGCGAAATCATTACACATGTATTTTTTGATGTCGGCTACACCTGACTCGGTTACCCTTGCAACACGAATATTCGTACCGCCAACATCAGCCACAAACTTCTGGCTCATTATGCTTGCTCCTGCGTGTAAAACAGTGAACATGCACCCTCTTCTGCACCCGTCAGAATAGCGCGCATACCCGCAAACATTTCACGTCCCATTCCAACGTGATGCTTAGCTAAGTTCGCTGGCGCTGCTTCACGTGCAGCCAGTGTTTCATCGTCCACATGCAGTGTTAATGCACCAGTTTGTGTGTTTAGCTCAATAATGTCGCCCTCTTGCACTTTAGCAAGTAAACCGCCTTTATAAGCTTCTGGAGTCACGTGGATAGCTGCAGGAACTTTACCTGATGCACCAGACATACGACCGTCAGTAACTAGCGCCACTTTAAAGCCGCGATCTTGAAGCACCCCAAGAGGTGGCGTTAAGCGGTGAAGTTCTGGCATACCAATTGCTGAAGGACCTTGGAAGCGAACAACTACAATGCAGTCTTTGTCTAACTTGCCAGACTTAAACGCGTCATCGAGTTCAAACTGGTCTTCAAACACAACCGCTGGTGCTTTGATATTACAGTGAGGCGTGCGAAGTGCTGAGGTTTTAATAACACCACGACCAAGATTGCCGTCAAGTACACTCAAACCACCATCTGGCTTAAACGGTGCGTCAACAGTTGCTAGCACTTCTTTATCAAGGGATTCAGTCGGGCCGTCTCGCCATTCTAATTCGCCGTCTTTAAGCACAGGCTCTTTAGTGTAGAAGTCTAAGCCTTCACCACAAATGGTCTTAACATCGTTATGTAGTAGACCCGCATCAAGCAACTGTCTAATTAGCAATGACATACCACCTGCTGCAACAAAGTGGTTAATGTCAGCTGAGCCATTCGGGTAAATGCGAGTAAGAAGAGGCACAGCATTAGAGATATCTGAGAAGTCGTCCCAATTTACGATGTAACCTGCAGCGCGAGCTACCGCAATAAGGTGCATGGTGTGGTTAGTAGAACCACCCGTAGCAAGAAGACCTACAAGGCCGTTCACAATGGCTTTTGCATCTACAATGTGACCAATTGGCGTATAGTTGTCGCCAAGGTCAGTTAAGCGTGTTGCTTGAACCGCAGCCGCTTTTGTTAGCGCATCGCGCAAAGGTGTGCCCGGATTAACAAACGACGAACCCGGAAGGTGCAAG
Organism: Alteromonas sp. G4i13; assembly: GCF_054960505.1. Classification (NCBI taxonomy): domain Bacteria; kingdom Pseudomonadati; phylum Pseudomonadota; class Gammaproteobacteria; order Alteromonadales; family Alteromonadaceae; genus Alteromonas; species Alteromonas sp. G4i13. The sequence goes on from NZ_JBHNYX010000011.1 coordinate 65,038, forward strand.
CCCATCATTTCAACCACTAGCTGATTCGAGTTTGCCGTTCCATAGAACGTACAGGTACCCGCAGAGTGGTAAGATTGAGATTCAGCTTCAAGCAACGCGTCACGCCCTACTTTACCTTCGGCAAATTCTTGACGAACACGGGCTTTTTCTTTGTTTGGAAGACCCGATGGCATTGGACCAGCTGGCACAAAAACGGTTGGCAAATGACCGAACGTTAGTGCGCCCATTAATAGCCCAGGAACGATTTTGTCGCAGATACCTAGCATCAGTGCGCTATCGAACATGTTGTGAGAAAGCGCAATGGCAGCCCCCTGAGCAATGTTATCACGGCTCATTAGGCTTAAGTCCATGCCAGACTGGCCTTGTGTAACACCATCACACATAGCAGGTACGCCACCTGCGAACTGGGCTACGCTGCCTACTTCTTTCACTGCATCCTTAATGAGCGCAGGATACGTCTCGTAAGGCTGGTGCGCTGAAAGCATATCGTTATATGCAGACACAATTGCCACGTTGGCTTTGGTCATTGAACGAAGATCTGATTTTTCGCTTGTTCCACATGCTGCAAAGCCGTGAGCAAGGTTACCGCATGACAACACACCACGGTGTGGTCCTTGACGTCGTGCACTCTCAATTTTTTCTAGATACGCCTTACGCGTTTCTTTACTACGCTCGATAATTCGTTGCGTAACTTCAGCAATTTTTGGATTCATGTTTGTCTCCTATGGCGCCCACATCAAAGTAACCGGCGCGCGGTTAACTACGGCGGTGATGGGCTTTTGCGCTTCGGTGGCATTTTCAATAGCATCAAGTAAGACTTGTTTTTTCTTCTCGCCTGTTAAATGCAAAAAGATATTACGGCTATTGAGTAACGCTGGTAGCGTTAATGAAATACGTTGATGAGGTGCTGTTGTAGGTTGAACAGCGATGCAGGTTCTGCCGCTGCTCATATCTAAGCCGTCAAGTACTTGTTCAGAGCAAGGGAAAAGCGATGCAGTGTGACCATCTTCCCCCATGCCAAGAATCAATGCATCAAAAGGTTGTGACATGCTAGCCAGATTTGACTCTGCGGCATTTACGCCTTCGTTTGCATCATCAGCATCGCTTTTCAATTCGATAAAACGAGCTGCTGCGGCTTTATTTTGAATTAGATTATTTTTGACTAGGCTGGTGTTGCTGGCCTCGTGGTCCTCTTCAACCCAGCGCTCGTCGGCAAGGGTGATATCAACCTTATCCCACTCAAGTTCGGTTTCACTTAGTTGTTTAAAAAGCGCCAGCGGTGTACGACCACCACTAACGACAAGCGAAGCTCGACCGCGAGTTTTAATACCTGTTTTTAAAATGCTGACTAAGTCTTGCGCAAATGCATCAGTCAGCGCATCAGGTGTTTCAAATGATAGAGTTGTTAACGCCATATTACTTTTTCTTCCCTGTTTTGCTCTCGTACCAGCTGCGATTTTCGCGAGCAAGAAGACCTATAGAGTCTACCGGCCCCCACGTACCTGCTTGATACGGTTCTGGCGGCTCGCTCGATTGCTTCCACGCTTCAAGAATTGAGTCTACCCACGTCCAAGCTTGCTCAATTTCGTCACGACGAACGAATAGCGCCTGATTACCCAACATAACTTCAAGAAGGAGTTTTTCGTATGCGTCAGGAATACGCTCATCGGCAAACGCTTCAGAGAAACTTAGGTTTAACTTGGATTTTTGTAGATCCATAGAGCCTGAGCTGGTTAAGCCAGGTACTTTATTCATTACGGTGATTTCTACACCTTCGTCTGGCTGTAGACGAATAACGAGCTTATTGGGTGGGAGATTCTTGAAGCTGTCACCGAACAAGTTGTGTGGCTGACGCTTGAAGTAAATAACAACTTCACTCACCTTAGTTGGCATGCGCTTACCTGTGCGTAGGTAGAACGGCACACCAGCCCAACGCCAGTTATCAATTTCCGCTTTAATAGCTACAAAGGTTTCGGTTTTACTTTGCGTATTAGCACCTTCTTCTTCAAGGTACCCAGGCACTTCTTCGCCCTTCACGAAACCAGAGGTATACTGACCGCGTACTGTGCTGTCATTAATATTAAACGAGTTAATCGGACGAAGCGCTTTAAGCACTTTCAATTTTTCGTCACGAATGCTGTCAGCGTCGAGCGTTGTCGGAGGCTCCATCGCTACCAAGCTTAGAATTTGTAGCAAGTGGTTTTGCACCATATCTCGCATTTGACCCGCGTCGTCAAAGTAACCCCAACGCCCTTCTATACCCACTGACTCCGCAACTGAGATTTGAACATGGTCAATGCAGTTGTGGTCCCAGTTAGTAGCAAAAATAGAATTGGCAAAACGCAGTGATACTAGGTTTAGTACTGTCTCTTTACCAAGGTAATGGTCAATGCGGTAAATTTGCTTTTCGTCGAAGTATTCTGCAACTTGCTCATTGATCACTTTTGACGATGCCAAATCGTGACCAATTGGCTTTTCTAGCACAACGCGAACGCTTGAGTCGATAATTTTGCAGCTATGCAGGCCACGACAGATATCACCGTATATCGCCGGTGGCGTCGCTAGATAACACACCATGGTGCGGCTTGGGTCAACGTGGTCGTCTAATACGCAATAGCTTTCAACGTCCTTCATGTCTACGCATGCATAGTGCAAACGTGCTTTCATTTTTTCCCAAGTGGCTTCACACAAGTTCTTCTCGCCAAACTTGATTAGGTTGGCATGAACTTCTTCAATATAGGCATCCAGCTCCATTTCTTGACGCGCAACACCCACAATAGTGGTGTCTGGGTGCATCAAGTTTGCTTTTTCAAGCTGATATAAAGAAGGCAACAACTTGCGTCGTGAAAGATCTCCCAGTGTACCAAAAAGTACAAAATCACAGGGTTCGTAGGAATTATCCAATACCATATTCGTCGACCTTTTAAATGTATGTGTCCGCGGCGTATTGTACAGTTATTTACAACACTAACGACTATTTTTACCGTATAGTTAACACCAAATGTAGTAAAATTACAACTTGTACCAACTATAGGATCTGAATCTTTACTGTTTCCCTCAGTTTACCCTCATTTAACCCGATTGAAATAACAAAAATTGTCAAAAAATTACATTTTTCTTGTCACAGACGTCACATTGGGTACTATTACGGGTGTACCTTACAATAAATTGTGCTAACTAATTGCTATATCTGTATGAACATTTTAGAAAAAATCACACAAAACCAAGCGGCATTCAGTAAATCTGAGAAAAAGGTAGCTGAAGTAATTCTAGCTAACCCACAAACGGCCATTCATTCGAGTATAGCAACCCTCGCTAAGATGTCGGATGTTAGTGAGCCTACCGTAAACCGTTTCTGCCGAAGACTTGATACTAAAGGCTTCCCAGACTTTAAACTGCATTTAGCGCAGAGCCTGGCTAACGGCACGCCTTATGTAAACCGCCATGTTGATGAAAACGACAGCCCAGACGAATATACCAATAAGATATTCGAATCGACCATGGCGTCCCTGGAAGTGGCGCGCCAATCTGTGGATGTGAACGTGGTAAATCGCGTTGTTGATTTACTTACACAGGCACAGAAAATTTCATTTTTCGGCTTAGGCGCTTCAGCTTCAGTGGCACACGATGCACTAAATAAGTTTTTCCGCTTCAATGTTCCAGTGGTCTACTTTGAAGATATCCTGATGCAGCGCATGAGCTGCATGAACTGTTCTGATGGCGATGTTGTTGTATTGATTAGCCATACGGGCCGAACTAAAAGCTTAGTAGAAATAGCGCAAATTGCCCGTATGAACGACGCTACTGTAGTAGGAATTACCTCAGCAGATAGCCCGCTGGCACAGGAATGCAGTTACGTGTTATCGCTGGAAGTGCCGGAAGATACTGATATGTATATGCCTATGGCCTCTCGCATCGCGCAACTCACGCTAATTGATGTCCTGGCAACCGGCTTTACACTGCGCCGCGGAAACAAGTTCAGAGAGAATCTGAAGCGAGTAAAGGATACGCTGCGTGGTTCACGTTATGAAAAGCGTGGTGAGTAATTTTCTTCCCACGTGATCAAATAAGAACCACCTACCGTAGCAATATTGGTTCAATAAATCAGCGAAAACGCCTAACTGGTCGAGCCAGTTAGGCGTTTTTGTTTATTTCATTCACATTTTTGTCAAATTCAACTATTATTCTGTAATAAAATTACGTAAAGCGATTACAGGCATACCGTATAAACGCGTAGCCTATCACTCTTTGTCTTTTCTAACTTAGAAACAGCGACGGAATCACATGACCAGAAGAACGAAAATTCTTGCCACCCTAGGACCTGCAACCGACTCACTTGAAAAGATTCAGGCACTTATTGCCGCAGGCGCAAACACTGTGCGCATGAACTTTTCACACGGACAAGCCGAAGACCACATTGAACGTGCAAAGCGCGTTCGTCAGGCAGCAAAGAACCTAGGTAAATACGTAGCGATTTTAGGTGATCTTCAGGGCCCTAAAATCCGTGTTGCTCGTTTTGCCGAAGGTGCAGTTCGTTTAGAGGTTGGCGCAAAATTCATTCTAGACGCTGAATTAGGCCGCGACGAAGGTGATATTAATCAAGTAGGTATTGATTACAAAGCGCTTCCTGATGATGTATCAGCAGGCGATATTCTGCTTCTTGATGACGGTCGTATTCAGCTTCGAGTAACTGGCGTTGAAGGCCGCAAAGTGATTACTGAAGTAACAGTAGGCGGCAAGCTTTCAAACAATAAAGGCATTAACCGTCAAGGCGGTGGTCTTTCTGCAGATGCACTTACCGAAAAAGACAAAGAAGACATTAAAACCGCTGCGAAAATTGGTGTTGATTATCTTGCAGTGTCATTTCCTCGCAGCGGCGCAGACTTGAACTACGCGCGAGAACTTGCCGAAGCAGCTGGCTGCTACGCAAAAATTTGTGCAAAGGTCGAGCGTGCTGAAACGGTGGCGTCTGACGAAGCCATGACGGATATCATCAGCGCTTCAGATGCGGTAATGGTTGCTCGTGGTGACTTGGGTGTAGAAATTGGCGATGCGGAACTTGTTGGTGTTCAAAAGAAACTGATTGCCCGTTCTCGCCAGCTCAACAAGGTTGTGATCACCGCGACGCAAATGATGGAGTCGATGATTGACAGCCCTATGCCTACACGTGCAGAAGTAATGGACGTTGCGAACGCTGTACTAGACGGCACTGACGCGGTAATGCTTTCAGCTGAAACAGCGGCGGGTAATTTCCCTATTGAAACAGTTGCAGCTATGGCTCGTGTTTGTGAAGGCGCGGAAACACATCCTAGCGTTAAAATTTCCAAGCACCGCATGGATCAGCAGTTTTCTTCTACTAGCGAGTCAATTGCTCTGTCTGCGGTTTACGCCGCGAACCACTTGCCAAGTGTTAAAGCGATTGTAGGTTTAACTGAAAGTGGAACTACACCAACGTTAATGTCTCGCATTACTACATCTCTGCCAATTATTGCGATGTCTCGTCACGAATCAACGCTTAACACGATGGCGCTTTGCCGCGGCGTTAAGCCGGTTTTCTTTGACTCTTCAAACAGTGAACCTGGCAAATTGAAGTACGATGTCATTGCATCACTTAAAGAGAAAGGGTTAGTGAAAAGCGGCGACAGTATCATCCTGACTTACGGCGATGAAATGGAAAAAGTGGGCGCGACCAATACCCTTAAAATCGTAGAAGTCGAATAGCAACGTATACACTATTAAAGCGAAGCAAATGCTTCGCTTTTTTTTGCCTGTAATTTACTAAAGCAGTGGTAAGCTGACGCTTATAATAAGAACACTCAACTAAGTCAGTATCAAAATTACAAAAAACATATCCAACAAAACAACGAGAATTCGTTAACACTCCTCGGGACAACAACGACAAAAATAAGGATAGACATGCAGCTCGTTTTCAATCACTACACACGTTTTTCAGCAATTATAACGCTCTTGGCACTTTTCACTCATAGCGTATGGGCAAATACACAGCACGTACACACCATGAAGCGTGTAGAAGTAGCTTCACAGAACGCTCCGTTACAGCCAATAATGATTCAAGGCCCCATGCCCATTGAAGCCGAATACTTTGCTGCGCTTTTGGATAACACTACAACAGAGTATTCAGGTAATGCGGTATTCTATAAAGGGACACTAAACGGGTACCCCATTGTGGTAGCTAAAACCGGTAAGGGTTTAGAAAATACTGCGGCCGCCACCGCTATTGGCATAGAGAGATACCACCCTCGCCTTATCATCAATCAGGGAACATCAGGTGGCCACGATCCTTCCTTAAAAGTTGGTGATATTGTTCTTGGCGAACGCAGTATTAATGCATCCAATTTTAAAACGCCCAAGCTGGCTCAAGGAGAAGGTTCTCAACCGTTTAATTGGCTGCCGATGGATCTTATGGCGTCAGAAGGCAGCGCGGGAGAAGGGAGTAGCGCCAAGGACGCAGAAAAGTTGCGTTTTTATTTAGGAGACAAACAGCTCATCAACCTAGCTCTATCGCTATCCAAGCAGTACAAACGCGGGAACGTCGTTAAAGGAACGATTGGCAGCGGTAACTTTTGGAATAACGAGTTAGATCGAATAGCATGGCTCCATAAGAATATGGGAACGAGTGTGGAAGAAATGGAAACCGCTTCTGCAGCGCAGATTGCACATGCCTACCACGTTCCCTTTTTAGGTATTCGCGTATTGTCGAACAACATTACCAACCATGGTGAATATGACCCAACCACGGCCAAAGATTGTCAGGCCTTTGTTGAAAAAGTGGTAAGAGCTTATATTTCTGCGCTATCGGAATAAATTTGGAAAACACTCAAACGAAAAACGCGCCCTACATTGTAAGAATGTAGGGCGTGTTTTCATGTATAGCCTTTGTATTAGATTGCTTGAGCGGTATAAGTTTCCGCATCTTGACTAACATCATTCGCGTATTGAGTAAGATGATGATTTAGAATATTTTCGGCGCGCTCAACAAACTCATCACGCTTAAATTTCCAACCTCTTAAATCGGCTTGCTTAGCCTGTGCAATGTAGTGCTCTAGACGCGTTTTTCTCAATAGATGTGCCTTTTTCGACAAATCAAATTCTACCAATGAGAAGTTGCGCTGTACTTTTTGAATATCCATGTGAACGGGGCGCTGTTCGTCATCAGCTGATGCTTGGCTTACGGATAGCTTTCCTTGCCCAATTACACCGACTATAACAATGATTGCTGATACCACTAAGCCTGAATAAACCCACTTTAAAAAGTTCATGCCCCACTCCTTGAACGATTTTGCACTTGTATCGATAAGCTCGCTACAATCCACTTAATTAGAAGTATTTATCACCAATGTATTGAGTCATTCGACTATTTAAGTTTCTAGCTTTCACGTTGCAGCAGATGTTTTCTGCCTGACAATACAAACTTTCGTCTATTCAATACATCAAGTAATTCACTCATATCTACTTAACCATATGCACCTTCCGCACCATATAGTTAATCTTTATTTTTCAGTAATTTAGATCAACCCAAAACTTATACTAAAGTTGTATAAGGTACTTTCTACACACAGCAAGATAAAATTTTCCTTTCAAATTTAATAAACTCACTCCCCTTAATACTGTACACTTATACAGTATTGAGGTATACCACAACAAGCAAAGTACTGGTATGGAATCTTGTTTTTTTTCAGACCGTCTACCACGTACATTTGCCTAGAGAAAGTGACCATTTGCGATGCATGACAAACTCATTCAAAAACTCGAAATTCTTTCAGATGCCGCTAAGTATGACGCTTCTTGCGCAAGTGGCTCCGCCGGTAAACGAAAAGCAGGTAAAAGTGACAAAACAGGAATAGGTTCGCTCACAGGAGGGTCAGGGATATGTCACAGCTTTACCCCTGATGGTCGATGCGTATCATTACTTAAGATCCTAATGACCAACTATTGCATATACGATTGCCATTACTGCATCAATAGGGTATCTAGCAACGTTCAACGAGCGCGTTTTACCGTTAAAGAAACGGTTGATTTAACGCTTAATTTTTATAAGCGTAACTACATTGAGGGATTATTTTTAAGTTCCGGTATTGTCGGCTCTCCTGACCTGACTATGGAGAGCATGGTACGCATCGCGAAGTCTCTTCGCATTGATCACGGATTTAAAGGATACATTCATCTTAAGACCATTCCGAATGCATCTCCTGAACTACAGGCTGAAGCTGGCTTATATGCAGATAGGCTAAGTATAAACATCGAAATGCCGACACAAAATTCGTTGAACAAATACGCCCCGGAAAAAGACCTTGGTGAAATTCACGGTTCAATGAATACATTGAAAGACAAAATAAATGAACACAAAGTAGATAAAACCTACTCGGGCAAACGCCCACCTCGCTTTGCTCCTGGCGGACAGTCCACTCAGATGATCATAGGCGCCGATGACTCAAATGATAAAGTTATCCTTGGCACGAGTGTCAAACTGTATGGTCAACAAAAATTGCGGCGCGTTTACTATTCTGCATTTTCGCCCATCCCAGATGCGTCTGAAGTCTTGCCTCTTAAACCGGCGCCACTTATCCGTGAACACCGACTTTATCAGGCCGATTGGCTCTTGCGCTTTTATGGATTTGGTTTAGATGAAATCGTACACAACGACATGCTAGATATGGAGCACGACCCCAAGCTTGCGTGGGCGCTACGCAATCGCCACATATTTCCCATCGATTTAAACAAAGCTGACAAGCTACTTTTATTGCGAGTTCCTGGACTGGGAGCACGCACAGTACAAAAAATTTTGGCTATTCGACGTTACACAAAGCTTAGCTGGTTCGATCTCACAAAAATGCGTTTACCCTTACAAAAATTAAAACCGTTCATTACTGTTAGTGATTATTCCCCCGCTATCCATTTGCTCGATAGCAGTAACTTTGAACAACAATTTAAACAACCAAAACAGTTTGAATTGTTCAGCGCCTAATCTAATTGGTACCACAATGAAAAAAGTAACAATTTCATCAGTGCCCGGATACGACGAATGGCGAAAAGCATCGAGAGAATGTCTAGCCCAACACATACCTCCGGAGAACGTTACATGGCAAACTTCGCAATCTAACCAAGACGACTTGTTTGCCGTGACCGATTCGGCCAACGCTATTGGTGAAAGCCAAACGAATTACAGAATTCCCCGATCAGTTTTAACGCTGTTGAAGTATGCGTTATGCCACCAAGCCACCGATCGTTTCGCTTTATGTTACCGCGTTTTATGGCGAGTAGTTTTCGAAAACAGAAACCTTATTCACTTAAAAACTGACGAAGATGTGTTGCGTCTCAACGTGCTGGCTAAAGCAGTAAAACGCGATGCATATAAGATAAGTGCTTTTTTGAGATTTCGAGAAGTTGTACTTGACGGACAAGAGCATTTTATTGCGTGGTATGAACCAGAACACTTCAGCTTGGAATTGAAGCTCGATTTTTTTCAGACTCGTTTTAAAAATATGTGTTGGTCAATACTTACCCCTTATCGAGCTGCGCATTGGAATACTAAAACACTTGTTTTGGAAGATAATCCTGATCCAAGTATCATTCCAAATGATGACAGAATTGAAAAATACTGGCTCACGTATTATGCAAATATATTTAATCCTGCCCGCGTAAAAACAAAGGCAATGTTAAGTTCAATGCCCAAAAAATACTGGAAGAATATGCCTGAGACGTCGCTTATTAACGATATGATACGCCAATCGGATGCTAGAGCACGTAAGATGATACTAAATGGGAAAAAAGTGGAGAATGGTGAATAAGTTCTCCTGACAAATATTAGCAGCTGTGCTTCCCTTGTTTTTTGTGATTTGGAAAGCTCTGTAAATCGTGACCAGAAAAAAAGGGGCCGAGGCCCCTTTCTTGTGTAAAGCAACAATGATATTAGTTCATCGCAGTTTCAGTAACTACACGAAGGTTGCTTTCAACATCTTTTACGTCAGACGCATTCTTGGCAATTTCCACAGCTAGGTCACGCTCAGCATCAGAATCAACGTCGCCAGTCAGTGTTACTACACCGTTTTCTACGTCAACATCGATGTCGAAACCTGAAATATCGGTATCCATAAGAAGACGAGTTTTGATTACTGTGGCGATTTTGGCGTCAGTTAACTCGCTTGTGCCTTCGTCAACAGTATCTTCCATGTCATCTGACATGTCGCCTTCCATATCTTTGTCAGAGACAACCGTTAGCTTGTTGTCTACAGACGTTACACCGTCAATATTCGCTACTAGCTCCTCCGCTAGCTTTTTATCAACAGAGTTCTCAACCTTACCAGTAAGAACGACATTACCGTTTTTAACGTCAGTATTAATGTCGAATGAATCAAGGTTACCATTGAACAACAGCGTTGCTTCTGCTTTGCCATCAATCCATGCGTCTTTGGCACCTTTCTCCCATTTGTTGTCTGTGTCCATGTCACCTGCATATGCAGCTGTAGTCAAAGTTGTAGCAACAATCATAGAAATAAGTGAACGTTTCATAACATTTCTCCTTTGTCGAAACTCGTAGATAGTCATGCCAATTCCTTGCCAACAAAATAAGACATTGTTTTATATGATAAATATTAATATCCAGGGCTAGTTAAGTAAGTTTTGTTTTGCAAACTTTGCCTTTGTTTGAGAACTTTTTACTTAATTTTGTTAATGCCCAAAACTCGTCAACTTCACTTAAGAAAAGCACCTATCAATTGTACTAGGGGATAACTTTTTGTCGTTGGCCGCCGCTAAGTTACAGTGATACTTAGGTTAAACTTATTTCACAAAGCTGCCGTAGTTATAACGATTTGTGTCGCTTCACTAGATTTAATTTTGCAGACAGAAGCAACAGGTGGAGTGTTTTTCGTTAATTAAACTCAAGGACCAACTAGACATGGATACTGCACTTACTGCTGTTTCAGTCTTATTTATAGCCGTAAGCTGGGCCCCTTTGCTTCCTTCTTCTCATTGGTTAGTAAGAGTGTGGGAATTTCCGCGACTACAAATAGCAGCTATCATTTCTTTGTTAATTGCTGGGCATATTTTTGAATCAACCTATTACGCACAGATAGATAGCCTAGCAGTAATTATTGTCGCTGGATTAACAGTTAGCCTTATTTATCAGGTTATCTGGATCATTCCTTATACCCCTCTGTATAAAAGAGAAGTTAGGCACGTCGAGGTTGAGAGTGCGAGCCAAAAGCTAAGTGTTTTATCAAGCAATGTGTATATGCCTAATGACGATTTTCGCAAGCTCATTGAACATGTACGTAATAAGCAACCTGATTTTCTCGTAACGTTGGAATCTAATGAGAAGTGGCAGAAAGGCATCAGTGAAATTGAATCTGAATACCCGTATCGTAAATTTTGCCCACTCGAAAACCTCTACGGTATGCACCTTTATAGTAAGCTTCCCTTTGAAGAGGTCTCATTGCGATTTTTAATAGAAGAGGATGTGCCGTCTATGAAAGTTAAAATCAATCACCACGGACAAGATGTCACGCTATATTTTCTTCATCCAAAACCACCAAGCCCAACAGAGAACACCTATGCAAAACCCAGAGACGTAGAACTTACGGTTGTGGGGGAAGAAATAGCTGAAACAGAGGGCCCTATTGTCGTCGCTGGCGATCTTAACGATGTGGCTTGGTCACCTACTACCAGAAAGTTCAAGAAAATAAGCGGACTTTTAGACCCACGAGAGGGGCGCGGTTTTTTCAATACATTTCACGCGAAATATCCTTTAGTGAAATGGCCGTTAGACCACGTATTTCACTCGGAACATTTTGCATTGGTCAATATAGAGAAGCTTGAAAGCATAGGCTCAGACCACTACCCGCTTTATACCGAACTAGCGTTAATCACGGACAAGGAGTAATACTCAAGACTGTAAATCTAATGAGAGCTACGGTGTTTGACACACCACATGAGGCTATCACACGCCTCTTCACGCTTTTTAAAATGGGCTAGCCCTATTAGCTTGTTATCCCGAGGCCAAACCGCTTGGTTTAGCACCTCTTGATCTTCTGCCGATAGTTGTTCGCTATCTAACACAATCTCAACCGCTTTTTTGTTGGGTTTTATTAATGTGGGGTTAGCTTCTTTGACCAGAGCAGAGTTCACACAAATATACTCTCTCTTAACAGGGTCTCTCACCACGCCGATGTAGTTGTTGTCGCAAATTATAGCTGGCCAGCCTTCCGTTATTCTGCTCTGTCCAAACATTACGAGTGTAAAGGCAACAAGAACGAAAAGTGTTAAACCGATAAATTGAGCGCTCAAATCTGGTGCTACGCTTACAATAACGCCGACAACAGCTGCGAAAAATATCCAGCCGCCAAATACTCTGCGCATAGCATTTGGTGAGATACCAGATATAACATCAACCACCTTTAATGATTGTTTGTCATAGTGTCGAATGAATACAGACGATTGTGATTCCACAGCCTTTGTCCACCAGAAAAAATACGAAATTCAGAAATTAATACGTTACAAGTAAGGCTGAAGATTTACCTACACTCTGAGTGAGTAAAAACCAATAACATGAGATTAGTTCTACTCGAAAGAAAACGTGTTAAGCAATATTTGTAGGAATATTTAAACTATTGAATTGTAATGTTTAACCTACTCACCAAGCATATCAAAATATGTGGGAACGGCAAAGCAATTACGCGCTAGACGCACAGTAAAACAAGACTTATGAAAAGAAGCGTCATGTTAATCTGCAAATTAGAACAGACCACCAAGAATTAACATAAAAAACTGCTGTTGGCCTCCATACATTCGTTTGTAAATTTTTCTCTCACTTTGCACCTCTTGCTTGCCTTGGCGCTCAACCATTGCTGCAAACACTCAAAAACAGAACTTGAAATTACACTTTTTATCAAAAAATCAATAATTTACAAAACAGGAACACTCTTTGCTTCTACGAAAGTATAACGTTCAACGTTTCATGTCGTCGTTATTACAGGTTCAACAAATTAGAAAGGGAGGAAGAGTATGCGTTCACCAATAAGTGCAGTAACTATTGTTAAGAGCAGAACTGAGAAACTGGCCAATTTGATTACTCAGTTAGAGCAATGCTCTCCAACGCCAGATGAGCTAGTCATTGTTTGGATGGCACCTCCTTCTGATTTGTCACTCGTACGCAGTGACAAATTCGACATTGTTCACAAGTTTGTGACTCAAGATGCTCTTCCGATAGCGAAAGCGCGCAACAAGGGTATGTCAGCGGCCAAGCACGCGAATTTAGTTTACCTAAACGTAGACGCAGTTATTGCCCCATCGCTTTTTAGAGATGGCTTGCTTGCGCTTCGTGACAACACCGTAGTGTTCACATCAGTGGTGTTTTTACCCAACGAGCGCTGTTGTAAGCCCTACCGACAAATTTCAAAAGATGAAAAAGAAATCGGTTATTTAGCAAGTAATGACGACACGTTACCCGAAGACGACAATAACGAAATACCTTCAAGAGATCAGGAAATTAATCATGGAAAGTTTAGTGACGATAGTATTTGTTCTACAGTGTTTTTTATTCGTAAGGCAGACTTTCAGAAAACCGGCGGCTTCGATGAAGGCTACGCGGGTTTCGGACTAAACGACGAAGATTTCTTCACTAACTGTAGGGCATTAGGGTTTTCGTTAGAGCAATTGCCCACGCGAACATTTGCACCACACCGGCCTAATTATCAATGCCCGATAAATCACCTTTTAGACTTTGTTCATAATGCACAGCGTTTTCACTCGAAATGGGGATTTTACCCATGTGTCAATGTATTGAACGCGTATGCAGACCAAGGTTTTATTAATGCTGACTTCAAGCAAAACGGCATTAAGATCAAGCACCTCCCCCAGCAGGTAGAGGAAGACAAGGCGGACGCGCCGGTTGAGCAATTAACGGTAACCAACGCCCAAAACAATGTTGAATTTACGTCTTTTCATTCGCCGGAGAAAGGCTCTGACCTTTTAAGCACGACCGCATAAAACGCTTTCAGGGAGATATGGAATGTCTTTATTGAAACCGAATCTAACCGAGCGCTTTTTGTCGTTTGTAGGGGAAGCCGATTTCCCCTGCGTCGGAGCCAAAACAGCCCTCAATAAAAGCCAAATTCATGTGAATCAATACGACGATATTCGCTGTCCTCTCAATGAGACAGATATGTTGGCGTCAATTCACCAATTTGTAGAGTCGTTTGATCTTGAACGGGACATGTACTCCTCTTTGGTCGCAACTTTTGAGCTTCCAGATACGATAAGCGAAACTGAATTTGATCGGGTTTTATGGGAAAAATTGCAGCGTTTACACGAGATTGACGCCTGTTTAAAACCTTGGGATAGTAAAGTATCAAGTGACCCTCATAACGCTCAGTTTAGCTTGAGTTTAGGCGGAAAGGGTTTCTTTGTAGTTGGACTGCATCCAAATGCATCAAGAAAAAGCCGTCGATTTCCCTACCCTGCCATCGTGTTTAATTTACACGAGCAATTTGACATGTTGAGAAAGCAGAAGCGTTTTGAAGCATTCAAAGACCACATTCGTAAACGAGATACCGCGTACTGCGGAAGTAAAAATGAGCTACTCGCAAACCATGGTGATAGCTCAGAGGTATATCAATATAGTGGTGTAAAACATTCCGAAAACTGGGAATGCCCGTTCAAGCGGATTAAGCACTAAACCTAAATAAAAGGGACAAGTCACATAATGTTACAAACTATACAGCCAAGAAGCGGCACTGCATTTACTATGAAAAAAGGGGAAAGACTTAAAGTTATTGATCCAGAAGGTGAACAAGTGGCTGACCTCTATGCGTTCAATGAACACGATAAAAATGAGTTTATCTCTTCAGGACGAAGTTTAGATTACAATGAAAGCATCCAATTCAAAAAAGGCAGCTTGCTATACTCTAATCAAAGTAACGTGATGTTCGAAATTATTGAAGACACTGTAGAAGACCATGACTTTCTTTTGACTCCTTGCAGTGTTGACACGTTTAAGCATTTTTATCCCAATGAAGAGCCTGTACCTGGGTGCCACGGCAATTTAGTCGCGGCTTTTTCAGAGTTTGACATCCCAGAGCATCACGTTTGTACCACATTCAATACCTTTATGAATGTGGAGGTAGACGCCAAGGGTAAAATATCTGTTCTTCCTCCTAAGTCTAATGCCGGTGATTACACAATATTTGAAGCAAAGATGGATCTAATCGTAGGGTTAACCGCGTGTTCAGCGGGCGAGTCAAATAACTTCCGTTACAAACCGATTCAGTTTGAAATTTTACCCGCGGCTAACATCTAGCCGCGAGCGTTATCTTCTAAATAAACAAGCGCTACCGAGCTTCTGCAATGGCGCTTGGCTTTTCTTGTTGCCAGTTAAGTCGCATATCCCACTTGAAACGATGTTCAGGCTTAAGCGGTGGCTGTTCGGCATCAATAGTGCTTAACACATTAGTCGCCTTAGTCAGCGTTGCGTCGCGACCGAACAAATAGCTTTGCTCTTTCACTATGGTCAAATACGCTTTGTTCAACGCATACGCGCGCTCTGGTGAAGGAGTAATGATGTCGTACACTGACTTGGCACGTTGCACCTCTTCCACCTTGACCATGCCTTTTTCATCAAACCATTTGGCCAGCATTTCTCCGTTTTGACGGAACTCATCGCCACCGCCCACGCGCTCCATGTAAGTGAGAAACTCGCCTTTTTCCTCGTTGATATTTGGCACATCTTCAATTTCACGCAGGTCTATATAGCCCCACCCCGCTTGTCCGGGAACTTTCCGTGCAAATGAAAATGTTTGGTCAAAGGTTGACCCTACTGTTTTGTGACAGCCGTTACAAAACGCAAGCTCTTGAGCGTGCTGTGCACGAAGTTCGCCCTGCTCATTTTCAATGAAGCCATTAATTGTCCAGCCAAAGCCGTTGTCTATTCCTTTTTCACCTAAGTAGCGGGTTTGAGGCAGCTTTTCAAAATGCTTATCTTTTGCTTCCGCATAATAGGCAGATGCTAAGCTTTCTCTGCTTCTGAACATATGCTTTTTCATGTAGCGCACTTCCTTCATACGCGGCGCGTTATAAATATGCCCGTTTTCATCCACGCCAATGTAGCGCACGGTATGTAAGAATTCTGTACCTTCGGGGTAAAGCATGTGCGCTAGCGGAACATTGCTTGCGTCGCCAACATAATGCGACAAACGAGCGATTTCAGTCACTAAATTGGTGAGTTTTCCGTCTTGGTTTACGTCAAGGTTCAACGCTAATTCGTTGACCGGCGCCACAGTTAACGTATCCAGCTCTTTAAGTGCCATTTCAACCAAGCTTAAGTTTAATGTATAGATAGCCTTATTATACTTGCCTTTTAGCGTTTGAAAGCTTTCAGGAAGCCTGATCATAGCATCGCCAGTTGACCCGTTAGTCGGCCAAAAAGTACTTGGGAAAGGCTTGTAATTATACGACACCCATCCACTGCCATCTTTAGCAAACCCGTCGCCATCAAATGCCTTATCAGCGGCGCTCAAATTTTCAATACGCATGTAGTCTGGCATGGCGTCATTGTTAAGCGAAGCGGTATAGTTGTCTTGCGCTATATATTTTTTAATCGTGTCATCATCAATGCCCGCAATTAGTGATGTACGGTCAATAAACAGGTTTTTCCAGCTGTTTGTTAACCCTACGTCAGAAAATTCGTAGTTGCCCTGTAACGTGCCATCGCCCATTTGATTAGGACGCTTTTCCATTGAATCGTAACTTTGGTGGCATGCATAACATGGGTTGTTAACACCTTCTGTTTTGGTGTAACACTGGGGAGGAATAACCGATTCAGGGTTATACACTTCATCGTGTTCAATATATGCCAGAGCGGGAATAGCATCGCCTTCTTGATAAGGATAAGCGTGGGTACTGTCGGTCTTTTCGTGAGTAGAAGTAGGCAGTTGTGTGTCAACTGTAAAGCTTGTTGAGTTTTGCTCATAGTTTGACTGATTGTTCACGTCAGTACCCGTGTTATCAGTGCATCCTGCACTGATAAGTAGTGAAAGCAGAATGCCTACACCTGAAGTTATTTTTAACATTTTCATAATCATCACAACGGAAAAATCCGGGTACGTAGGGCCTGTTGACCTTTGTTGTACACCAAAGGTTAACAGGCCCTAGGTACCCGGAGTATTTTTAAATTAAAAAGAAAACTTACTTATCTGCTGGCTCATACATCCACAGCGTATTGTTTTCTTGGAAACCGTCTTCACCGATAAGAATACGGCCGTCGTTCATCACCACTACGTTATCTGGTTGAGAAAGCTGTTCAACGTCACAACGCTCGGCGCCAGTTAGGCTTGAACGGTACGTACCGCCCATCACCACAGGTTCAATACGAGAGATGTTATAGCCTTCTTCAAGCTTGGCACGATAAACACCACCACAGTCTTTAACGCGGGCTGAAAGCTGCATATCGCCTTCACCGTCAATCATTGTGTTGTCGATATCAGCGATGCCGATGTAAAGGTATGCATTCTGTACCACTTCACCTTCGATAGTATCTACACCTTCAACCGCTTCCTTTGCGCGTTTCTGGTTGATTGAGATACCTTCCAGTTTTCTCCACTCTGCGGTAGCCCCTTTAAGACGGGCCGCTGCACGACTCTCTAAGAACGCTACGCGGTTATCCATTGGCTGTCCTGCTGTTACGCTAGAGCCACCTTCCTCTACCGTTGGATAGGTCGCATCGCCATCAGCCCATGCTTGAACGTCGGCCATAGTAATGTAAGAACTTTGTCCATCCACGTAATCGTCGGTACCAATACCATTGTATTCATCAATCCACGCGCGAATAGTCAGGTTATCACCGCTAGCTAATTCCACCCATTCAACCGCAAAACCAGTTGTCGCAGGATCATTCTGACCTGCGTCCTGAGTGAGCTTAGCGCCGTAAAGTGTACCTGCCGATAAGTCTTCAGCTGTGTCTGCGACAAACTTAAACAGTACGCCACCCGTATCATCTTGAGAAAGGTAAACCGTTTTTCCGTCAGGCATGACCGTTGAGTTCTCATGCTCGTAACGGCCCATGGCGAAATGCTTAACAACAACCGGCTCATCAGCCAACGGCTCTGTTACTTCCGCAATGTAGCCATAGTTGTACGGGTTTGGCGCATCTGGCGCCGTCATTTGCCACATACGACCTAAGCGCGCATCTGTAGAAACGGCCTCTGGGTTATTCCAGCTTGGTGATGTTGTCGTATCCACCGCCGAATCAACCACCCACTCTTCTGAAGTAAGCGGTGTACCCCAAGGTGACATTGAACCAAAGCAGTTTGCCGCCGTTCCCCACACTGGCGAGAAATCCAGCATCATGGCTTCAGTTACTTCCCACATACCAAACTCGTCTTTTTCAACTTTCATGCGGCTCATACCGCCAGGAAGCTCTTCCCAGTTCGAGAAAAGGTAACCTTCGCCTTCGGCGGTTGAGATGAAGCCGTTAAAATCAGGCATGTCATTTTCAAGAACCAACTCTTCGCCATCCAACGTGTAGATGTGACCTAAGCCTTCTGGTAGGTCAGTACCGAAAGTGTCGCCCGTTTGTCCAAGTACTTGATATTGACCAATGGCAGAAACCACCAGCTCTTTTTCTTCATCTGAGCTTGGTACAGGTGAATTTGGTAATGTTACTGGCAGATTGTTGAAGTTAGCACCTGCAAGCACGCCCACTGTACCGGTGTTGATAGGCATTGCATTTACACTGGTTGTCGCCGCATTAGTGCCAGACGGGTGCTGAACGTTAAAAAATAAATCGCCTTCGTCTGTTAAGAATATACCGGTCACTTCTGCACCAAGTGGAACCGTAGCGATACGTGTTAGCGTACCTGCACTATCACCTTGAGGACCTTGGTCGCCCGCCGGGCCTTGATCTCCTACTGGGCCTTGCTCACCTACAGGGCCTTGTACACCGTCTTCGCCATCGTCACCTTCCAGTGAACAGGCAGTCATCCCTAGTGTTACAGCCAGTGCTATCGCTGAATACTTAATTCCACGAAGAGTTTCGCTTTTCATTATAGTTCCTTGCTTATACTTGTTTTCGATGTTGAGTGGAGGTAAGCAGAAGACTCACCTCAGTAAACCGTCTTAGCGGGCGAAAGTCTGGAGGACATTTGTGACATTCCGGTGACAGTGAATTGACACCAAAATGAAGCTTTATTGACACAAGGGTCTGAAAAAACGAATAAAACAAATGCGAAGAGTTACGAAGGCGCTGTAATCATTGGGATTATTGAATGATCAATCAAGAAAACCTAAACCACTCAGTCAGTTTATGAATTATTTGTTTCACAATACTGGTCAGAGCTTTGTGCCCGTGAACACAACAGCACATAACTGCTTGAAACTTGGATGGGCTAAAATGGAAAAATAGGGTAGTTGGAGAAGGCAATTAGAGAAAGACACGGTATAAGCTAACGGGCTACGCATTTAGCTACGGCCCGCTAGCCTGGTCGCTAAGTAATACTTAGTTTAAGACGGTAAGAGGATGATTATACATCTTTAATTTATTAACCAGATAATCTTCAAACTGCTTTGCAGTTTGTACATCACTGCTGCGCTTAGGCCAAACCGCGAAAATTTTATAATCAAAAGCGGTTAAAGGTTTGAACAACACAAGGTGGTCATGTTCACCCTCGAATACCTTTTCGACCTGATCTAACCGATAAACAACGGCCAACCCTAAGTTGTCATTATCTGCCAAGATACTTTGCGTTCCCCAAGTCGCTACAACGCCCCACTCACCACGCTCGGCTTTAATCACCTGCATTCCATCATGCGCCACTAGACCTGCGACAATATTATCCGAAGGCTCTGATAGAGAAACGCTGATGTGGGTTGAGGGGTCAAACGCATCAATTCGATAGTGCGTGGTAACGTCGATGCTGTCCGCTTTCGCATTAGACGATGACCACCCTTCGTAGCCAACCTCGAACTCAGCCCGCAACTGAGAATTCGATACTAATTGGTATTGCGTATTCTCTACATGCTGAAAATGCATGACTGTCTGCGTTGAGGAGTCTTGGGTTTCTTGTTCTGTTAATCGACCTAGCGCACCCACGCCCAACGATTTACCAACTTTAAGCGCGTCTCCGCCCCACGAAGATAAATTATGATAGCTATCGTAGCCGTCTTGCCCCACCTCAGGTAATACTACACTGTCGTTCGCTTTAACAAAGACATCAATAGCGTTACGCCAATCAAGATAAAGGCGATAGCCCATTTGATCAGACTCCCAGCCTGGTCCTTCGTAACGCAAAAAGTAAGAATGATCGGTCAATTGTGGAGGCGATGTGAATGAGGTAACTTCTTCAAAAGAAAAACCCTCAGCGCTATATGCTGCGTCTTGCCATTCTCCTCCTGTTCTTACGGAAAGTTCAGCGTGCGCCCGGTCTTGGAGGGTAACATTCGTAGCTTGCTCAGGTGGCATAAGTTCCAATGACGCACTACTTCCTGGCGCAATAGATGCTGCACCTAGTAACACCGCTTGCCCTTCGCTATTCTCAATCCATTCTGACGGATATTGCTTTAACTTCCACCCCGAATATTGCGGGGGCAGAGATACTTCAAAAATTTGATCGCCGCTACCACCGTCTGCCGAATTTTTCACCTTAACAGACAAAGCCGAATTTATATCCCCTTGTGAGCAACTTGCCAATAATGGCACCAAAATTAGACCTATCTTACTAAATTTCATCACTTTTATGCTCTCCATCGGTTGTTAACGCATTTAACTAATTAACGATATTTATAAACAATATATTGACAAATGCCACCGGTGGCAATTATTTTAAATTTTGTTAACGAGATTTTTCAATTTAGTATGTCGATAAAATTCGTCATACCCATGAACCATTTAGTGAAAGGTAAATTACATGGTCAACTTTAGCCTAGAAGGTAAAACCGCATTAGTGACCGGAGCAAGTCGAGGTATAGGCCAAGCGCTTGCTTTAGCACTCGCCACTTCTGGCGCCTTCGTCATCTGCGCCAGTTCTCGACCAGGTGGATGTGACGAGACACTACGTAAAATTCAAAGTGAAGGTGGTCAAGCCATGGCATTAGATGCCGACCTCGCTGATGCCGACGCGGTAGTTAAACTTGCTGAAGATGCGTTAAGCATTAAAGGACACATCGACATCCTGCTGAATAACGGCGGCACTATTTTCAGAGCACCAGCAACCGACTTTCCTTTTGACGAGTGGAAAAACGTGCTTGCTGTCAACATCGATTCAGCTTTCCTACTTAGCCAAACTATTGGCAAGACGATGGTAGAACGGGGACAAGGCAAAATCATCAATATTGCATCAATGTTAAGTTATACAGGTGGCATCACCGTTCCTGCCTACACAGCGAGTAAACACGCCATCGCGGGTCTTACGAAAGCGCTAGCAAACGAATGGGGCCAATATAATGTGCAGGTGAACGCTATTGCGCCAGGTTACATCAAAACCGATAACACCCAAGCACTGCAAGATGATGAAACGCGCAGTGCTGAAATTTGTGCCCGCATTCCAGCAAATCGCTGGGGGGAAAGTGATGATTTAGCAGGTGCGGCGGTATTTCTTGCGAGCGCAGCAAGCAATTACGTAAACGGCCATATCCTTGCTGTCGACGGCGGCTTTCTAGCACGTTAATTAACGAATGGGGGATACAGCCATGAGCGATAGAAAAGACATGAGCAAGAAAATAGATACCCGATATGCTATCGGTCGTAAAGAGGCCAATGCTTACAACACGCAAGAATTGCGTGACGCATTTTTAGTCGATACCCTAATGATACAAGGTGAAGTCGTATGGATATACACCCACTACGAACGCTTTATGCTTGGAAGTGCCGTACCGACAACGTCAGCGCTAACGCTAGAAACCATTGAAGATCAGTTAAAGATGCCGTTCTTTACCGCCCGTCGCGAAGTCGGTGTAATTAATATCGGCGGGCCTGGAACCATTACTGTTTCAGGCACCACTTATCACCTTGATAATGAAGAGGCCTTGTACATCGGACAAGGCAATGAAGAAGTCATTTTTGAGTCGGACAACGCGTCCAACCCTGCCAAATATTACTTAAACTCGGCGCCGGCTCACCACGCCTATCCCTGCAAAAAAATAGGCAGCACAGATGCAAACATCCTTCACTTAGGCAGTCAGGAAACCTCCAACAAGCGTGATATCAAACAGTTACTTATCAATACTGTTGTCGATACTTGTCAGCTTCAAATGGGACTAACGCGTCTGCATACAGGCTCTGTCTGGAACACCATGCCAGCTCATCAACATGACCGACGCAATGAAGTGTACTTTTACTTTGATATGGATAGCGACAGCCGCGTATGTCACTTCATGGGCGAACCTCACGAAACTCGCCATATTTTTGTAGCGAATGAAGAAGCCGTGGTATCGCCACCTTGGTCCATTCATTGTGGTGTAGGTACTGGAAGCTATGCATTTATCTGGGGAATGGCAGGTGAAAACCTGGATTACGATGATATGGATAAGTTTCCGCCTTCACAGTTGCGTTAAGCAGCCCTGCTCTAATTAGGTGTAATGATTATGTTGCGGTATATAAAACTCACACTGTCAGCCACGGCCCTGTTGCTAACCTCGGCGTGTTCGCAAAATGAACTGCAAGGCGAAGTCACCGTATTGCGCTTGGGGCATACGTTGGACACTCAACACTCAGTACATAAAGCAATGGAATATCTTGGAGAGCGCCTAGATTACTATTCTGACGGTACAATGAGTGTGGTTATTTACCCGAGCAGCCAGCTGGGAACCGAGAGGGAGATGGTAGAACTGCTGCAGATTGGCTCACTCGCCATGACTAAGGTGTCGGCAAGTCCTTTGGAAGGGTTTGCTCCCGAAATGAAGATTTTTAGCATTCCCTATATTTTCCGCGATAACGAACACTTCTGGCGTGTATTAAACTGCGATTTAGGCGATGAGTTACTATCTGGTGTTGAAGACTTCCGACTTAAAGGCCTCGGCTATTACGATGCGGGAAGCCGTAGTTTTTACACCAACGATAAACCAATAGAAACACCAAGCGATCTGAACGGGCTCAAAATTCGCGTATTGAACAGCCCTACTGCAGTAGCAACAGTTCGCGCACTCGGAGGAGCTGCAACCCCCGTTGCCTGGGGAGAACTGTACACTGCGCTTCAGCAAGGCGTTGTAGACGGCGCAGAGAATAACCCGCCCAGCTACTACCTTTCACGTCATTATGAAATTGCCCGTTACTACAGTCTTGACGAGCATACCAGTGTTCCAGACGTCATGCTGGCATCGCTGCCGGTATGGGAAAGTTTGAATGAACAGCAGCAAACGTGGCTAACCAAAGCAATGGAAGACTCTGTTGAATACCAACGCGAACTTTGGAAAACATCTACGCAAGCCTCTTTAGAAAAGGTAAAAGCCGAAGGCGTCACAGTTATTACGCCTGATAAAGCGCCTTTCGTTGAAGCGGTAAAGCCTTTTCATAAGAGCTTTGAAGACACGCCAATTGGCGACTTAATTACGCAAATAAAAGCGATGTAACAATGACAATAATACGCCTCATCGATAAAGCCTTAGCCGGCACCCTTATTATTGCCATGGTAAGTATTTTACTTACCGTAATTTGGCAAGTGGTCTCACGTTACGTACTTAAAGACCCTGCTTCGGTCACCGAAGAGTTGTCTAGGTTCATACTTATTTGGATTGGCATCTTAGGTGCGGCCTACGCCTATCGCCAAAACGCGCATTTGGGGTTCAACTTAATTGTTGAGCGTCAGTCTCGTAAAGTGAAACGCCTTCTACTTACCTGCGTTGAAGTCATTGTCATTATCTTCTGTGTTTTGGTGATGGTTTACGGCGGCGCTGAACTAGTGTCTCTTACATTAGAGCTAGAGCAAATCTCAGCGGCGCTAGGTGTGAAAATTGGCTTTATCTATAGCGTGCTTCCCTTATCTGGAGGCCTTATCATTGCCTATGCACTGGTTAACATTACTGCACTTTGGCGAAACAACAATAAGGAGTCAGCGTAATGGAACTGACCGGTATTATCTTAGTCGTCGCCTTTTTTGTACTCCTTCTTTTAAATGTTCCTATTTCGATCAGCATTGGTGTAGCCACGCTGCTTGCTATGGTAATGAGCATGGACATTGCTCCGGCAACCATTACTATTGCCCAGCGTATGGCAGGTGGTCTCAATAGCTTTGCGCTCTTGGCAATCCCATTTTTTGTTTTATCTGGCCTTATCATGGGACGCGGCGGGATAGCCAAGCGATTAATTGAATGTGCAATGGCGCTTATTGGTGCCCTTCCCGGTGGTTTAGCCTTAGTAAATGTTGTTTCCTGCATGCTGTTTGGTGCAATTTCAGGGTCTGCAGTAGCGACTACGTCTGCTATTGGCAGCTTCATGTTGCCCGAAATGAAGAAAGCTGGCTACGAGCCGAATTTTAGCGCAGCGGTCACTGCCGCTGCATCAACTACGGGAATGTTAATTCCGCCAAGTAATATCTTAATTGTATACGCAATCGCTAGCGGTGGCGTATCCATCGCCGCCCTCTTTATGGCTGGCTATATTCCAGGCATTATGGTGGGTCTAGCGCTCATGCTGGTGTGCTTTATCTACGCAAAAATGAAGGGATACCCCCTATCGCCGCGGCTTCCTATTAAAGTAGTTGTCGAAAAAACTATCGCAGCACTCCCTTCCCTATTCCTCATATTCTTAGTGATTGGCGGCATTGTGGGCGGCGTTTTTACCGCTACCGAAGCTGGTGCCATTGCGGTGGTTTACTCATTGCTGTTAGCTGTGGTGTTTTATAAAGAAGTGGATGCGAAAGCCCTACCTGATATTTTCTTGAAGGCGGCAGAAACGACGGCAATTGTAATGCTGCTTATCGCGGCCTCAACAGCGATGTCTTGGCTATTGTCGTTTGAGAACATTCCGCAAACCTTAAGTAACGCACTGTTGTCGATAAGCGATAACCCATTACTTATTCTTCTCTTAATCAACCTATTGCTTATCGTAGTTGGTGCATTCTTGGATATGACACCTGCCGTACTTATTTTTACGCCCATATTTTTGCCGGTGGCCTTAGAACTTGGAATGAGCGAACTGCAATTCGGCATCATGCTCGTACTCAACCTGTCTATTGGATTGTGCTCACCGCCCGTCGGCGCCGTACTTTTCATTACCTGTGCCATTGCCAAAACCAAACTTGAGAACATCATTCGACCGCTAATACCTTTATATGTGGCTATGTTTGTCGTTCTTATGCTAGTTACGTATGTCGCATGGTTCAGCGAAGCGCTACCACGTGCACTAGGATTTTAGTAAGGTAGAATCATCAAAACTGAAAAGTGTGGTCAGGCGTAGTTTGATCACACGAACTTTCACTTTTAAGTAACAAAAACGTATTACCCGTATTTGTATGGTAATATCGGAAGTAACGACATAATAGCGCGGAAAAACAGAGAATTATGAACAAGCGCCCGACTATCAATGATGTTGCAGCCCTAGCAGGTGTATCAAAGCGTACCGTGTCACGCGTCATTAACGGTGCGACCAATGTGGGAAAAGCAACACGTGAGCGCATTGAAGCGGTCATTCAAGAAACGGGGTTTGCCCCTGACAAACAAGCGCGTGGTTTAAGTACTAGCCGCTCTTACTTGATAGGCTTGATTTATGACAACCCCGATGCCTTGTATATAGACCAAGTACAAAGAGGCGTGTTAAGCATATGTTCTCAAAAGGGTTATGAGTTAGTTGTACACCCTTGTAGTTATAATGCCGAAGGTTTTGTAGAAGACTGTATTAACTTTGTGCGTCGTTCAAACATAGATGGTGTCATCATATTGCCACCGGTATCCGAATCGAAGTTATTAGCCGACGCGCTGCAACAAAAGAGTATTAACTATGTGCGAATGGCGTCAGTAGATTTAGATGACCATCAAAATATCGTAGTGAGTGACGACAGAGCTGCTTTAAGTGACTTAGCGCGCTATATGGTTTCACTAGGCCATAAAGACATTGGTATCATCAGCGGTCCGCAACAGTATTATTCCTCAAAAGAGCGTTTGGAAGGCTTTGTTGAAACGCTTAACGGCCTGGGTGTCGATGTACCTAAAAACAGGGTAATTGAGGGTAAAAACAGCTTCGAAAGCGGTATAGAATGCGCGCGTCAATTGCTTATTCAGTCACCACGAGTTAAAGCTATTTTTGCAAACAACGATGAAATGGCAGCAGGCGTATTGAAAGTGGCTCATGAAATGGGAATAACCGTACCTGACGAACTATCCGTCGCGGGGTTCGATGACAACTTACTTGCTGCCCGCGTAATCCCTGCCCTTACCACTGTTCAACGTCCCGTTGGCGATATGGCAGCTATCGCAGCGCGTAAAATCATCGCGCATATCGAAGGCAGTGAAGTTAGTGAAACCGAAACGTATCTGGTCAAACCTCACCTAATTATTCGCGATTCAATCAAAAAAGTGTGATTTTTTACAATGAAGTGTTGCTAACACTTCTTTTTCGACCTATTATGCCACCGGTGGCACGACAATAAAAAAGAATGTTAAAAATAAACAATTTGTAAACAGAGCGTAAAAAGCAACGTTTTCTAATCTATCGCTCTTTTTAAGTACACAGTGCTTATTTAACAACGCTTGGCAGTTAAATAAGCCGTAAAGATAAAGCAGGACTTGTAATGGACGTTAAAACACAACTAGTTAAAGTGCATAATAACGATAACGTTGCGGTTGCAACCTGCCCTATCGTGGCTGGCACTTACATCGCTGAATATGACATTACAGTTAGCCAAGACATTCCTGCTGGCCATAAAGTTGCCTTAGTTACCCTGTCAGACGGTGGCGACATCGTAAAATATGGTTTCAGCATTGGTGCTGCAACAAGCCAAATTAATGCTGGTGAACATGTTCACAGCCATAACGCAAAGACTAAGTTAAAAGGCACTGAACAATACGTTTACGCGCCGTCAAATACCGCTTCAAAACAAAACCATCTTACTTCTGGGTTACAGTTCATGGGCTACAGAAGAGAAAATGGAAAAGTGGGTATTCGCAATGAAGTATGGATCATCAATACCGTAGGCTGCGTAAATCGAACAGCAGACCGTATTGCCAACGAATGTAATCGTCGTTTCGCTAGCGAGTGTGACGGATTCCGCGCATTTACCCACCCTTTTGGCTGTTCTCAGCTGGGCGATGATTTAGATGACACGCGCACTATCTTAGCCTCTCTCGCATCTCACCCGAACGCTGGTGCGGTGTTAATTGTAGGCTTGGGTTGCGAAAACAATCAGCTTAAGAGTCTACTGCCTCACGTTGATAAACCGGCAAATCGGGTTCGCTTCTACAACGCACAAGAAGTGGTAGATGAGTTAGAAGAAGGCGTCAATGCGGTTTATGACTTGTTAAAAGTAATGGCTAATGACAAACGTGAGCCGATCGACGCTAGCGAATTAACCTTAGGCATGAAGTGTGGTGGTAGCGACGCTTTTAGCGGTATTACTGCCAATCCAACAGTAGGGCGTGTTACCGATTTAATGTGTAATCTAGGTGGCTCGGTCATTTTAACCGAAACGCCAGAAATGTTTGGTGCCGAACAGCTCTTAATGAATCGCGCTAAAAACAAAGACGTATTTGAGGCGTTTAACTCGCTGATTGATGAGTTTAAGAACTACTTTATCGCCCACAACCAACCTATTTACGAAAACCCGTCTCCAGGCAATAAAGCTGGCGGATTAACCACGCTAGAAGAAAAGTCACTCGGCGCGGTTCAAAAAGGTGGAACCTCTATTATTCAGTCTATCTTGCAGTATGGCGAGCCAAAGCAAGACAAAGGCTTAAGTTTATTACAAGCACCTGGTAACGATGCCGTTAGTTCAACGGCGTTGGCAGCATCGGGGGCACATATCGTTTTATTCACCACAGGCCGAGGCACGCCCCTTGGTTTTCCTGTACCCACAGTCAAGATATCGTCAAATTCAGATATCGCTAATAAGAAGCCACATTGGATAGATTTTAACGCTGGACAAGTTCTAGAAGGCGTCTCTATCGATAAGTGTGCCGAAGCGCTACTCCAACATTGTTTGGCAGTGGCATCTGGTCAACAAACCTGCAACGAGAAGAATGGCAGCCATGAGATTGCTATTTGGAAACGTGGCGTCACCCTCTAAAAGAGAGCGTTATGGAATCGATATTATTACATGAAGATAGACTTTTTCCTGCCGATGAAGCAACCCGAAGTGTTGCAAAGGCGCTGTATAAGGAAATTCGAGATCTCCCTATCATAAGTCCACATGGCCATACTGACCCACGTTGGTTTGCACAAAACAATAATTTCACCAATGCAACCGAGTTGTTTATCACCCCTGATCACTATGTGTTCAGAATGCTGTATAGCCAAGGTATTAAATTAACCGATATTGGTGTGCCACGTTGGGACGGCGGCGAAACGGAAAAGGATCCACGTAAAATCTGGAAACTTCTGGCAGATAACTATCATCTATTTGCTGCCACACCATCGCGTTTGTGGTTAGACACTGTATTTCACGATGTATTTGGTTTGCGAGAGATGTTGTGTAGCGACAACGCAACGCATTATTACGACCACATCACTGCGCAGCTTCAAGGGGATGACTTTAAACCCCGTGCGCTGATGGACCGCTTCAATATTGAAGTGATTGCTACCACCGAAGGCGCGCTTGATGCCCTTCCCCATCACGCAGCGATTAAAGATACACCGTGGGCAAAGCGGGTTATCACCACCTTTAGACCTGATGATGTAGTCGATGCTTCACGCGAAGATATTGTTTCAAACATTGAGAAACTTGGTGAACTCACCGGTGAAGACACTGCAACCTGGCAGGGCTACCTGAACGCAATTCGTGCACGACGTGCCGTCTTTAGAGAGCACGGTGCAACAGCAACAGATCACGGACACCCAACGGCGAACACAGCTGATTTAAGTGAAGCTGAGTGTATTGCTTTATTCGATAAAGTAAGAAGTGGAAACAGTAACGCTGAAGAGCAAGAGCTATTTAGAGCGCAAATGCTTACCGAATTAGCGGGAATGAGTGTAGAAGACGGCATGGTGATGCAAATTCACCCTGGTTCGTTTAGAAACCACAACAGTCAGCTCTTTACACAGTTTGGTCGCGATAAAGGCCACGACATTCCAATGCAAACAGATTTTGTTAAAGCGCTTCGCCCGTTACTCGGTAAATACGGTAACGAGCCTAACCTCGACATTATTCTATTTACATTAGATGAAACCACGTACAGCCGTGAATTAGCACCACTTGCAGGCCACTACCCTTGCCTGAAACTTGGTCCTTCTTGGTGGTTCCACGATAGCCCTGAAGGCATGTTGCGCTTTAGACATCAAGTGACAGAAACCGCAGGTTTCTTCAATACTGTTGGTTTTAATGACGATACGCGCGCGTTCTTGTCTATTCCTGCACGTCATGATGTTGCCAGACGCATTGATTGTCGCTTCCTTGCACAGTTAGTTGTGGAGCACCGCATCAGTGAAACAGAAGCGGCCAGCATTGCAAGAAAACTAACTTATGATTTTGCTAAACAAGCGTACAAACTGGGGTAATCATGACAAAGCCGTTATCAATTTCAACGCTACCTCTTTTAAGTGACAGCGTAAGTAAACCAAATTACGATCTGGAAGCAACCGGTTGTGGCATTGTGCATATTGGTCCAGGTGCCTTTCACCGTGCGCACCAAGCGTATTATACCGAAAAGGCGCTGGCTTATGGCGGTGACTGGCGCATTCACGGTGTGTCAATGCGCAGCGCATCTCTTAAAGAAGCGTTGAGTACACAAGACAATCTCTATGCGTTGTGTATTGTTGATAACGAGCCTGAAACCCACATTATCGGCGCAATTAAAACCCTTTCTACATTAGCACATGATCGTGAAGACATTGTTGCTGCACTGGTAAACAAGCAAACTAAAATTGTGACGCTTACCGTGACAGAAAAGGGCTATTGCCTTAATGCGCAAGGTCATCTAGATACTGATCATCCGGATATTAAAGCTGATTTAGTCACGCCAGAAACACCGGTAAGTGCAGTTGGCCTAATTGTGCAAGCGCTAGCACAACGTAAGCAGGCAGGCTATGCAGATATTACCATTATCAGCTGTGACAACGTGTCAGACAACGGTAAAAAGCTGCAAAAAGCGGTGACCGAGTTCGCCAATAAAACGGACGAATCACTCGGCCAATGGATCAGCGAGAACATCGCCTTCCCCTGCACCATGGTTGACAGTATTACGCCAGCAACTGAAGACAGCTTTAAAGCCAACGTTGCCGCTGAGCTGGGTTTAACTGATAGCTGGCCTATTCAGCGAGAGGCATTTACTCAATGGGTGGTTGAAGATAATTTTTCTGGCCCACGACCTGCTTGGGATAAAGTTGGCGTTACTTTTACTCATGATGTGAGCTTCTTTGAGAAAGCTAAGCTTCGCATTCTAAACGGCACACATTCAACACTGGCCTACATAGGGTTATTGCTTGGCAAGGAAACCGTATTCGACGCAATGCGTACCCCAGCCATAAAGCAACTGATTCAAACCATGTTGAAAGAAGAAATTGTTCCGTCTCTATCCAGTGATAACGAGAATGCCGATAGCGGAACACAAGACTTCGATCTGAACGCTTACGCACAAGACATTGTTAAGCGCTATGAGAATAAGCATATTCGCCACCTGTTGTCGCAAATTGCTTGGGATGGGTCACAGAAAATCCCATTTCGAATTCTCGACACAGTACGCGATAACCTAAAAGCAAAACGAAATATTGATTTGCTCTGCAGTGCCGTTGCGGCCTGGTGCCTATTTGTAAATAACAAGGCACGTTTAAACGAAACTATCACCGACCCGCTAGATAGTATGTTAAGGGCCACAGCAAAATCGGTAGACTTTCAGGCAATAGAACTTGCTAAAAAATTGCTATCTCTTGAAACCATGTTCGCTGAACTGTCGGTAAACACTACGTTCAAAGAAAAAGTGCTCGAAAAAGTTAATCAGCTGCTTAACATTTTATCGCACGAAAACAGCAACGAAGGTCAGCAAGGTTCTGCTCCCACTACGTTAACAGAAAGTTCGCTAGATTCACTAAAAGGAACCGCGTGATGAAAAGTACCTTTTCCATGCTTAAAGGCGCCCCATTACTCCCTATTATTCAGCCTAAATCTGTTGACGAGGGGCTTCACCTAGCAGAAGCAATTGCAAATAGCGGCCTGTGCAACATAGAAGTAGTGAAACGCAGCGACGCAGCATTTGAAGCCCTGTCAGCCATTAGAAAACAGTTTCCTGAACTCGTTGTGGGTATGGGCACATTGTTAAATCGCAACCACGTATTTGAAGCGTTGGATGCAGGCGCGCAGTTTTTGATAACGCCCACGAGCTCAGAGACATTGCTCGATACACTGATTGCGTCTAATGCACCCTTTTTGCCAGGTGTCGCTACGCCTGCCGATATTCTTTTGGCGCACCAAAAAGGCATTCGCGAAATGAAGTTCTTTCCTGCGAGTCTTAGCGGCGGAACACCTTTTCTTAAAGCTATTTCAAGCGTATTTAGCGATGTTTCCTTCTGCCCTACCGGCGGCATTAATGGCGACAACGCGAATGAGTATCTCTCGCTTGGCAATGTAAGAGCAGTAGGCGGTACATGGATGATGCCGAAGGCAGCCATTGAAGCAAAAAATTGGCAAGCTATAACTTTGGCATGTCAACAAAGCCTAACATTGTTTGATGAGGCTGCGGCATGAGCATAGTTGATACCAACCAAAGAATGGTTATTTTTGGCGAGTGCATGGTAGAGCTTCGAAGCACTCAGCGTGAGTCATCAGTTAGTACGCGCGATGAAAACACAGATAATAATCTGATGGCGAAAAGCTTTGCTGGCGACACGTACAACACTGCGGTTTATTTAAAACGCTGCTTGCCTTCATCTTCCATTAGTTACTTAACGGCGATCGGCGCAGACTTTTTAAGCGATGAGCTGCTGTTTAAAATGGGTGAGCACGAAATTAACACTGATTTAGTGTTTCGCTCGTCGTCGCGTAACCTTGGCCTGTATATGATCCGCAACGACAACGAAGGTGAAAGAACCTTTGCATATTGGCGTAACCAATCTGCAGCAACACAGACGCTCAACATTATGAAGGGCGCTGAATTTGCTTGTGATTGGTTTTATTTGAGCGGTATCTCTATTGCCATTTTAGATGACGAACAGCGCGCTACACTTTTCGAACTGATTTCGTCCCTCAAGGCCAAAGGCAGTAAGATTGCCTTTGATCCTAATTATCGAGCTCGTCTTTGGTCATCTCAAGAAGATGCCAAATACTGGACGGGTAAGGCATATGCTGAAGCAGACTTGGCGTTCCCAGGTGCAGACGACCATTTAATGCTGTTTGGCCACACTAATGCTGATGAAATATTTAGCTATTTAGCCGACAAACAGATTGAAGAAATCGTAATGAAAAACGGGGCAGTTGGCGTTCATATACTCCGCCAACAAGAGCAATGTATTGTGCCTGTTGAGCGTGTTGAACAGGTGGTTGATACAACGGCTGCTGGCGATGCATTTAATGGCGGTTATATGGCCGCTCGACTTGCAGGTAGAAAACCTGTTGAGAGCGCGAGCTATGGGGCAAAAGTGGCAGCTACTGTGATTACCTACCCCGGTGCCATTATATCAGGTGATGCCTTCACTAATCACATACCGTCGCTATAGTCGGTATGTGACATTCCTCTTTCTTTTCTCTTCTATTTCCTGCCATTGTAACCATAAGCAAGCACGCTAATTAAGATAAAGGCGATCCCCCACTAAAAAACGCGGCACGCCCGCAATAACGCGCCACTTCATTTTTATGTGAGCTTACAACGTGTCTCGATATACGTATTTTGCCAGTGGGTGCGCTGTCGCTTTTAGCTGTCGCACGAATATTTGCGCCATTTTCGCCGCGCCCACAACGTTCAAGTGAGTGTCGTCCGTTTTGCCTTCAGGGTAGCGCGCATATAAGTCGGCGGGCACCTTAATGAAGTAATGGTTGCTTTTAGGCTCGCCTACCTGAGCAAGAAAATCGCAAGTTAAAGCGTTCATAGGAATAAATGGCACGTTATTTTGTGCTGCCACTTTCTTCGCTGCATCGGCATACGCCAGCAACGTCCGTTTTAATACACCTTCCTCAGTGAAATGACGCCTGCAGATACTACTTGCGATAATCACTGATGCCCCTTTTGCTTCAACATCCTGAACAAACTGATTCAAGTAAGCTGGATAAGCATTTTCCGGGTCGGCATAGCGAGCAGGATCCGACTGTTTTTGATCGTTATGACCAAACTGAATAGCCACAAAATCACCTTCAGACAGATCGGATAACAGAAGCTGCCAGCGTCCCTCATCTACAAATCGCTTTGTGCTTCTGCCGTTAGCCGCGTGGTTTTTAATATTAAGATTGGGCAGCATGAATTCAGGAAGCAATTGCCCCCACCCACGCTCTGGATATGACAACATAGGCTTGTCTGACATGGTTGAATCGCCGACAAGATGTAGGGTAACTGGCTTTTTGTAGGGTGGAGCTTTTACAGCCTCTTCACTGCCTTTATTAGTAGCGCTTTGGATTGAAGCATTTTGGGAACCCGAACTGGTAAGTGCATAAGCGCTAGATTGCGCCGCGTAACTAATGTGAAGTGTACTCGTGCCTTGCTGGTCTGCCACTGCAAAAGTACTCGATACAACAAAAACGCTCGCAAGACTGTAGCGCAGCGCGTTGAATATTTTCCCTGTGGTGGGTTTACTTGAATTTTTCACACCTTTTCTCCTTTTCAATATTTCTATTGTTGCGATGCAAATTGCTCAAAAAGTGAAGTAGAGGCGTGCTGAATTCCTCCCTGCCTACACTTTTTGCACATAAAAAAGGCCATCATTACGATGGCCAAACACACCCGTCTTCACGGAACACAACATTTAATTATTATCTCAGGCCGGCCAACATAATTGGCCGGCCTGTTTTTTTACATAGTATAACGAGCACCCAAGAAGAACTGACGGCCCGTGTGGTTGTACTCACGTACCAAGTTCAAAGAGCCATCACCCGTGGTAAACAAGCGCTCGTACTCATCGGTAAGGTTAATGACTTCAAAGGTCAACGTTAGCTCGTCGTTTACGTTATAAAATGACGAGAAATCTACCTGCGTAGGTCCTGTCGTACCGTGCGCAACGTTACCATTGCTGCCAGTAAAGTCTGTCAGGTAATCGTCGCGTTTGTTAACTGACACACGCGCACCGTATTGGTCTGTTTCGTAATACACCGTAAAGTTGTACGATGTTTCACTCATACCTTCGATGTCGTCAGCGTTAACGTGAGTGTAGTTCGACACGATACCCATGTTTTCGAACAGGCCTGGTAAGAAACTTAGCGGCTGCTGATAAATTAACTCATAACCGCTTACACTTCTGTCTTCAGCGTTAATTGGACTGCTATGCTCGTATGGAATAGTGCGAGGGTCTAGCGCAATTACAGGGTCAAACTGTGCATCGTTGTCGATAAAGTCGTAGTAAGCACTGTCGACTAAACGCTCTTCTGATGCGCGAACAATCCAGTTATCAATGTCTTTGTAGAACACTGTTGCTGCTAGTAGCGCTTCGTCATCGAAGTACCATTCAACACCAAAGTCAACGTTGTTCGACGTAAACGGATCAAGGAATGAGTTCCCCACGCTCACCGAGCCGTTAATATAATCAAAGCTTGGGTTACCAGGGTTTAATGAGTTCAGGCTTGGGCGAGTCATAGACTGTGTTAAGCCAAGGCGAACAACTACGTCATCAGTTGCTTCAAGTGCTAAGTTAACTGCTGGTAAAAAGTTATTGTACTCGTTTTCGATTTGTACCGTTTCGCCTTGAATAAAGCCTTCAGAGGTTGTGGTTGTTTTCACATAACGCACACCGTAATTAGCGCGAAGTAACATGTCGGCAATCTCATAGCTCGTATCAAGCTCAAGATACATTGCTGATGTTTCTTCGCCTACTTGCCAGCTTTGTGCAGAACGCGGTGTCCAAACCACATCTAACAATTGGCTATTAATAGCGTCAAAGTCGGCAACAAGGAACGGGTCAAGAGGGCCATCAAAACCACTTCCGAAATCGTCTACCGGCATAATTTCAGCAAAACCTACTGCCGAGTCTTGATCCGGGAAGCCATTTATTTGCTCTTCACTGTAGGTTACAACACGGTCATTGTAGGCAAAGCCAGCCTTAATAGTGACTTCATCACCTAAGTATGTCGCATCAAATTTGACCGTGTCGTTTTCGCGCAATACATCAGTAGCACGTAATCGGCCATCGCTTAGATTATAGTTGCTTGCATCGTTAACATCGTAACCGTAAGTCACTTCTGGCGCGTTGCTGTTATTGCTAAAGTCAAAGCCGTAGCTGGTTTCTTCCAGCAGCGTCATATTGTAACGATATTGCTCTGAACGAGCGTCAGACTCTGCAGTACCTGCCATCATATCAAGTTTAAGGTTTTCACCAATAAACCACTCGCCAGAAATTACAAATTGGCTAAAGTCTGTAGTTGATTCCTGTAAACGGCTTTCAATACGCGATTTGATACCGTCGTACGTACCAGCCAGCACCTGTTGACCATTAGGATGAATAGTAATAGAGGTAGGCGTAATTTCTTCGAATGTACTTCTGAACATGTGGAAGAAGTTATACATGGTACGGGTGTTATCAAGCTTGGACACTAAACCGTCTAGCGTTAGTGTGAAATTATCTGTTGCAGCCCACTGAATTGAACCGGTGAAGCCTACACGCTCTTGATCATTACCAAAGTAGTCAGGTCTAGGTAAACGAGGAGTCCATAAACAATTAATCGGGTCTACCGACTCACCTTCATACTGGCAATCATCTACGTCAGGTGTACCGTTAACAACCGTGTTTGATGTATCGCCAAAGATGCCACCACCATCACGAACTGGAGTAGTCCAACGAACTGTACCAAAACCTTCCTGTCTTACTGTACGCTCTGAGAACGCTGCCGAGAAAAGCACACCGACTTTGTCGTCAGCGAAACGGTTGCTGATCATGAAAGCGGCGCGAGGATCGGTCTCTTCTGTAATGCTGTTATAGCCGCCTTGAAGAGATGAAACGAATTTAAAACCGTCGTAATCAAACGGCTTTGCCGAGTACAGATCAACCGTACCTGCAATGCCGCCTTCTTCCATAGAGGCGGTAGGAGATTTTTGAATATCTACGCGGTTGAACAATTCAGAAGCGAAAATGTTAAAGTCAAAGCCACGTCCACCGTTTACACCGCCACCTGAGTCAGTGCCATCTGTACTTGCTGGCACTTCCATGCCATTAAGTGTTGTGCGGGTAAATGAAGGGCTCAAACCACGCAAAGTAATTTGGCGCCCTTCTCCACCTTCACGAGAAATGGCTACGCCGGGTACACGTTGAATTGACTCAGCAATATTTAAGTCCGGGAATTTACCAATGTCTTGCGCAACAATTGATTCTTTACTGTTAACTGATGTTCGCTTTTCCATCAGTGATTTATTAAGTGATCCACGAAAGCCTGATACTTCAATGACTTCCATATTTTGCGCTTCGGTTTCACTGGCTTGTTCGTCTGTGGCTTCTTGCGCATGAATATGTGCGCCTGACAACGCTAGCGTAACAAGAACAGCGAGTTGCTTTTTCTTTGGTAACATTGTTGTTTCTCCGGTTTTTATATTTATAAGAGACGCGCATACTGACAAAAGGTGAAGATGCTTTTGAAACGTGTGTGAACTATTCAAAATTTACACAAATTCAACATTTATCGTATTTAACCATTTCACTTCCCTTTATGCCACCGGATAACATTTTGGTGATTAATACCGTCAATGCTTTACATTTATCCGATAGCACGTCTTGGCTGTTAAGGAAGCGAAAACGCGTCAATTCTAATTCATTCTCTATAGTGGTCTCGTAAACCACCAAAACCTTGAATGAGAAGAGTTGCAGGGTACAGCTATGTTTTCTAATTAACGCAAAACTTCTCTTCGGCAATAATGTAAACCTCGAAAACAACACTCAAGCTTTACATTTGATTTACATCCTAAACAGTTATGCTACCGGTGGCAACAATTTTGTTGAAAAAATTTACAATAATTAGAAAATTGATATGCAATGATGAAAGAAGAAGAGATTAATGAAACTAACCCAAGCAGGATAAATATTTCAATTAAAACATTTAAATACAGGCATTTACGTTATATCTACCACTTTTTCGACGCGTAAAATAAAAGTTAAAAAATGTAAATAATTCCGTTGACATATGAGCAAATAAAAACCATTATGCTACCGGTAGCACAGAGTGTATTTACAATGTTATAAAAATAAGGGTTTGTTATGCTAAAAGGTATTCTACGCGCAGCTTCCGTTGTAGCTTGCACGGCGTTTGTTTCTTCCGCTGCTAATGCAAATGATTGGGTACAAATGCCTCTCGACAACACACAATCATGGTCTATGAGAATGATAGAGTCTGAGATGGTGCGTTTCCCAGAAGCTTGGCAAATCGATTGGGATGAGAAGCCACAATGGGATTACGTTCACGGTCTCAACCTCCTTGCCATAACAGAAGTCTATCAAGAGATTAAAGATCCCCGTCTCCTGTCTTATGTAAAAGGTTACTACGACATGTTGGTTCAACAAGACGGAAGTATCAAAACCTATGATATCAATAAGTTTAATATTGATATGGTTAACCCTGGTAAAGTGCTGTTTTTCCTCTATGAAGAAACCGGCAACCCTAAATACAAAAAAGCCGCTGACCTACTTAGAACGCAGCTTACTACTCACCCACGTACCGAGCAAGGTGGCTTTTGGCATAAGAAACGCTATCCAGACCAAATGTGGCTTGATGGCCTATACATGGGGGC
Source organism: Alteromonas sp. G4i13 (assembly GCF_054960505.1). Classification (NCBI taxonomy): domain Bacteria; kingdom Pseudomonadati; phylum Pseudomonadota; class Gammaproteobacteria; order Alteromonadales; family Alteromonadaceae; genus Alteromonas; species Alteromonas sp. G4i13. The sequence continues at coordinate 103,030 of NZ_JBHNYX010000011.1, forward strand.
CCCCTTCTACGCTGAATACATTGTTAAGTACGGCGATATGAAAGAGCTAGACGACGTATTTTTGCAATTTGAACTCATTGAAGAGCACCTTTACGACGAAAAAACAGGCCTCCCCTTACATGGCTGGGACGCATCTAAGAAGCAAAAGTGGGCTGATAAAGAAACAGGTCTTTCTCAACATCACTGGTCACGTTCGCTAGGTTGGTATGCTATGGCAATGGTGGATGTGCTAGAAGTTGTTCCTGCCGAACATCCAAAAACACCGTGGCTAAAAGCGCGCTTTAAAGCGTTTATCGACGCTACGCTTACCTATCAACATAATTCAGGCACCTGGTATCAGGTTACTGACTTGGGAAGCCGTGAAGGAAACTACCTTGAAGCATCAGGTACAGCAATGTTGACCTACGCTATGGCTAAAGGTGCAAGCCTTAAGTTTCTTCCTGATGAATACAAAGCTCACGCAGAAAAAGGGTTTGCTGGACTCCTTGATCAAATGATTTCGGTTAATCCAGATACTAACGTTATCAGCCTTGAGCAAGTTTGCGCTGTTGCTGGTCTTGGTGGAAATCCATATAGAGATGGTTCATTCGACTACTACATGAGTGAGCCAATCAGAGCAAACGACGCGAAAGGTGTAGGCCCATTCATTCTGGCTGCACATTATTTGAATAAGTAAAAAGCGCTAAATTGTAAATAAAAGGGGTATATGATGGTCCGACCTAACTCACCGAATGCCAGACGTCACTTCTTAAAGTCTGGTCTCGCCACCACTGTTGCAGCTTCTGGGATGGCTGTAGGTGTTCCTACATTCCTATCCGGATGTGCAAATGTGACCGAAACGGGAAGGACTCAACGCCAGTGGGACGCCGAAGCAAACCTTATTAAAGGGATGATAAAGCGCCCCACCTTTGCAAAGCGCGAAGCTAATGTTACCGACTTTTTAAATGAAAATGGCAGTGACTTTAAGCAAGCGTTACATGCAGCTATCGACCAAGTCGCACGCCAAGGTGGTGGCAAAGTGGTTGTGCCAAAAGGCGACTGGCTATGCACCGGCCCAATTCACTTACAGTCGAATATAAACTTGCATATTGAGGCAGGCGCAACAATTCGATTTTCTACCAATCCTGATGATTACAAACCATATGTTTTTACTCGCTGGGAAGGTATGGAGTTAATGGGTTACTCCCCTCTTATTTATGCTTTTGAGCAAAGTAATATCGCAATCACCGGCAAAGGTACGCTTGACGGTAGCGCTGCGAAAGACAACTGGTGGCCATGGAAAGGTAAGTGGAAGGCTTCAACATGGGGTGACGATCCGGTTGAGAACCAAAAATATACCAGAGACACGCTGCAAGAAATGGTAGAAAACGGGACACCCGTTAGTGACCGCGTTTTTGAAAATAATTACCTGCGCCCTCCGTTTATACAACCTTACCGCTGTGAAAATGTACTTATCGAGGGTGTTACCATCCTGCGCTCTCCATTTTGGTTAGTTAACCCTGTGCTTTGCAAGAACGTCACCGTTAACGACGTGTACTGTAAAAGTTTCGGCCCAAATTCGGACGGGTGCGACCCTGAAAGCTGCACGAACGTTCTTATCTCTAACTGTACATTTGATACAGGGGACGATTGCATTGCCATTAAATCTGGACGCAATGCAGACGGCAGAAGGGTCAATGTTCCCTGCAGTAATATCGTCATAGAACATTGCGAGATGAAGGCTGGCCATGGCGGTGTTGTAATCGGCAGTGAAATATCCGGCGGTGTAGAGAATCTCTATGCTCAGCATTGCACCATGAGTAGCCCTGATTTAGACCGCGGCATTAGAATTAAAACCAACAGTATTCGGGGTGGCCACCTAAAAAATCTAAACTATCGCAATATCGATATTGGGACGGTGAAAGACGCTGTTGTCGTGAATTTCTTCTACGAAGAAGGTGATGCCGGTAACTTCCCTCCTCTTCTGGAAGATATCACTATAGAGAACTTGAACGTTGCGTCAGCTAACCGGGCCTTTGTGCTTCGCGGGTATGACCATACGCCTATTTCTGGGTTGACGTTGAATAACATAACGATAAAACGTGCGCTTAAAGATGCCGTTATCGAAAACGTTGCGCATCTTTCAATAAACAATGTGTTTATTAATAGCCAACCATTTAACAAGCACGGGCTGTAGAAGAATAAATACTATGGAATTTAATAAAGCACGTGTCAGTCTTAGTTTAGCCTTTGTGTTGCTGGCAGGTATACTTTTCAGTGGATTAAGCGCGGCAATGCCAGCAACAACGGATGTAGTGGTAGCTAAATCACGTGACAGTGACGATGACAGTGACGTAACTAAGGACGCTTTACCTCATTTTAACTCTGTGTCCCAAGCTGTTACTTATATCGCGTCTCACAAGCCACAAAAAGATAAAGTATGGACCGTCTTTATTAACGAAGGCGTTTATCGAGAGCGTGTCGTCATAAACGTTGATAATGTTCACTTTGTGGGCCAGTCGCAAGAAACAACGACTATCGTTTTCAATCGGTATGCAGGTCAACAAGTCGCAGAGAATTCTCAAGAAAAATGGGGAACTCGTCGCACTGCCACTGTGGAGATTTTAGGGGATAATATCACTCTGGAAAATATCACTATCACCAATGATTTTGATTATCCCGGTAACGAGGTCAAAGCAAAAGACGATCCTACTCGATTATCAGGTACGCAGGCAGTAGCGCTTAAAACCGATGTGAACTCAGATCGCACTTACCTTAAAAATGTCGCACTTTGGGGTTACCAAGATACCCTCTATTTAAAAGGTGACCGCGCTCTGATTGAAGGCGGAACAATAGCAGGACATATTGACTTTATTTTTGGTGAGGGCACCGCGTTTTTTGAAAGCGTTTCTATTGTTTCCCGTACACGTTATTCTGGCGGTGATAGCGAAGGACTAACAGGCTACATTACCGCCCCAAGCACTCATTTACAGCGTCCTTATGGGTTAACGTTCAATAACTGTAGGCTTGAAAGAGAACAAGGCGTTCCAGATGAAAGCGTGGCACTGGGAAGGCCTTGGCATCCTACAACCACCTTTTCAGATGGCCGATATGCAAACCCTTACGCTGTAGGTAAAACCACGTTTATCAACACCTATATGGCAGGTCATATCATCCAAAAGCGCTGGACTACTATGGGTGGAACTACGCCATCAGGTACAAAGAGACCATTTAATCCCCACACAGAAGCAAGATTTTCCGAGTACCAATCTCACGGAGAAGGTGCTCCTAAAGCAGTCTCCTCACCAGCAATAAACTCTCATTTTCTGAATGATAAAAACGCGGCTTTTTACACTAAAGAGGCGGTATTGCGAGGCTGGGTGCCTAATAACATCCCGAACGATATTAAATAGAGCAACATAAGCGTAAGTAATTTGCTCGGCACATTGCGTAACCACTTGGTATCTATTATCTTTTAGTTATCACTGTGCCACTACTACCCTTATGTCTATACGTGTTCGTTATATCGTTGCGTTATTGCTAACCGCTACACTCGTCACTCTTTCTTTTATTGTTCTGTACGAATTAATCAGTGATCAGAAGAAAGATGCTGAAATTATCAATATCGCGGGTCAGCAACGCATGCTTTCACAGCGTATTGCGTTGCTCACCTCTACACCAAACATTTGCGAAGACAGTGAAGAGCAAAGGTATTTGGCGCAATCGTTAGCACGTTTCAAACAAAATCATCAACAGCTTGTGTCACTCGATAACCTTCCCGCCTCTATCTCTAATACTTACTTTAACGAAGGCCAGCTCGACAACAAAGTAAACCGATACATAAAAAGCGCCGATCAAATTTTAGATGCAGCACAGTGTCAGCCCACTACGCTTTTAGATATTCAAGCGCTGACATCGCTATTACAACAGCTTGATTATGTCGTCGCGCGGTTCGAGCAAGACGCCACTGCTAGAGTAGATGTGGTTCTTTCGATTGAAGTTTACTTATGGCTAGCCACACTCGCTCTATTATGTATCGAAGCAGCATTCATCTTTTCCCCTATGGAGCGCACCGTTAAACGGTCATTTGCCAAACTAACGAGCTTGAAAGAGCAAGCGGAAAGTTCGGCTGATGAGGCTCGTAGAGCAAGCAAAGCAAAATCAGAGTTTCTTTCAAGCATGAGTCACGAACTTCGTACACCAATGAACGGCCTGTTTGGCATGATCGAGTTGGCCATAGACAACCCTGACAAAAGCAACATCTACCTTAAAAAAGCCAAAACTGCTGGTAGGCAACTCCTTGTGTTAATCAACGATATTCTCGATATATCAAAAATTGAAGCAGGCAAAATCAAAATTGAACAGGCGCCAGTCGACCTATTACAAGTCTTGGACGATGTGGTGTCGTTACAGCGGGTTTACTGCCAAAGAAAAGGTCTTGAATTTCATTACTTAAAAGACCCTGACCTACCTCACGTAATTAAAGGCGATATCACTCGTATTTCGCAAATTCTGCACAACTTGTTAAGTAATGCAATTAAGTTTACTGAACAAGGTTCTGTCACGCTAAAGGTCACCTATACCAAACGCCCAAATGGCAATTATTTAAGCTTCGATGTTATTGATACCGGCATTGGTATCGAGTCATCAAAGCTTGATAATATCTTTAAGAAATTTGAGCAAGCCGACCAATCCACCACCCGTGAGTACGGAGGTACAGGGCTAGGGTTAAGTATTGCGAAGCAGTTGGCGAAACTCATGCTCGGCGACATCAATGTAACCTCATTTGTAGGCCAAGGAAGCACCTTCAGTTTTACTATGGCAGCGGAAGAATCTCAGTTGCCTGACATTAACGTTGAACCCAGTGCTAATTTGCGCTGTGCGATAGTTGATGATTTACAAACCAGCCGCGAATATTTTGAGCATGTCGTTACCTCCATGTCGATTGTGCCCCAAAGTTATGATAGTGCAAAAGCCTACCTATCAGACAGCCCACTGGCTTTCGACGTTATTATTCTTGATTTGTCTATGCCAGAGATGAGCGGGGTCGATTTGCTAGAACAGTTGAAGGCGATGAACCCAGATAAATTTCCTAAAATCATTCTTATCTCTGCTGAACTGGAACGACTAGAAGATGAAAATGATGTGTCTGAACTTATCTGGCGCACGCATGCTAAGCCCATTAATCGTCGAGAACTTGAGCATGATTTAGGAAGGTTAATTGAGACAAAACCCGTATCTCATAATGATGTTAAAGAAGGTAATAAGAAGAAACGCATACTGCTAGCTGAAGACAACGAAATCAATGCCGAAATCGTGAAGACTATATTGCAGTCAGAAGGCTATAAGTTCCTGCATGTTAAGAACGGAAAAGATGCCGTAGACGTGGGCAAGCGACATCAATTCGACCTTATTTTGATGGACTGCAATATGCCCGTCATGGGAGGTATTGAGGCATCAACAATATTACGCAAAGCATTGGAGGTTGACACTCCAATTGTTGCGCTCACTGCAAACGCCTTCGCAGAAGACAAAGAAGAGTGCTTGGCTGCCGGCATGACTGACTTTTTAGCCAAGCCTTTAGACAAAGACACACTACTGGTTTGTATCAAGAAATATATCGGTTAGCTGCATGTACTAACACTCAACAAGGAGCTGTTTGGCAGGCCACTTCCACATTTTATACGGTATAGGGTTCTTGCTCTGCAATGTACCCTGGCGCGATGGCTAAATTGTCGGTATTCGCAAGGCTCTGCTGATTCCTAAGCCAAAGTTGATACTCTCCGGTACGTAAGCTTGCATGTTTTGTACAATCAACATTCCAACGTCTAAGCAGGTATCCCGCCATGGCAGCCCGTACTTCCAATGTAAGCACGCCTTCTTCCATGGCGTAATCAAGCTCTATTGCGGTGGCATATTTAATATTCTTAGGATGCGGCACAATTTCAAGTGAGATAAGTCGCCCCCACTCTTCATCACAATCTATGCATTCATGGGTTTCAGGTTCTGCTTTAACCGTTACCTTACTAATTCGAGTTAGCACAAAATCTCTAAAACTTTGTGATTTTCTGTCGAATGCGCGAACATGCCAGCGTTGACCATTATCAACAATACTGTGAGGCACTAACTCTCTTGCACCACTGCCGCTTGAAAGCGACGTATAGATTACGCTCATCGCCTTTTTGTTCACGATGGCTTGTACCACTTTCGCCACCACAAAGATATCAGGAACATTAAGTGAAGATGCACTTTCAACAGGGAAATGTATGTCACCGATCGCATCGAATCCATCTGATATGTCGTTGGCAAGTTTCACAAGGGTTCGCTTTGCATCGTGTTCAAAAACTGGAATAAAGTTTTCTGTTTGAAAGTAACGTTTTTCCCTTGGATCGTAGACTAAGTTATCAGGGGCGAGCTCTTTGTATAGCGTAAAGTCACGAGAACCAGCCGATAGCCCCACTTCAAAACGATTTATTAAGTCTTGGCGATGAATAGCCCCTTTAAACAAAAGGCAGAAATCGATATACGCCAGTCGTTGGCGTTGAGAAAAAGAAATGGTTTCTAACATGGTGCACACTTATTGTATTTTTATTCAGTGTGGTTTATTTAAAGCCGTATGTAAATAGCAATAGAAATAAAAAAGCCCAGCACGTGGCTGGGCTTAAACTTTTAGCCATTAAGGTTTATGACTTCACACGTTTGCGAGCGAAAAACATACCACCTAAAGCCAGAAGCGAAAGCGCGAAGGTACCTGGTGCAGGTACTTCTGCAATACTGAAACTTGCGCTACTCACTTGTATAGGCGTCAGCTGCCCCCCTTGAGAGCCTTGAAAAATGTAAGAACCTGACAACCCATCAATTGTAATGTCACCAACAGACTGTGCGATAAATTGCACGGTGTATAAACCAATCACTGGTGTCTGCAGTTGATAGAACAAATCAATTTGTTCCAAGTAAGCTAGTGAACCTATCTCTAAAATTCCCCCCGGTAGAAAAGGAGGTAGAAACATCTCTAACACTGGGTTCCCCAAGCTGCTAACTGAGCCAAAAGGATTTAACGTAGAAGCGCCAATAAAACTCAAGAGCGAATCGTTAAAACCAATTGTCGTGTTATATACATCAAACGGTTGAGGAAACGGTACGATACCTAAAAAAGCATCTTCATTAGAAAAGCTTACCGTCGCCGTGATAGTTTCTCCTACTTGATAAATTGATTTATCCGTAGAGATTTCAATTATTGCGGCATTTGCATTAAAAGTAGCAATTGCCAATACCATTAAAATAATTTTTTTCATTTTCTTTCCAACTACTGAACTGCACATGCGGTACGTGTACACATAGACATTAACGCGTATAAATCGTAGATATTTAATCTGCCGTCATTGTTAAAGTCGTGCTCTTCAACCGTCGCTTGACGTTGCAGAAGCAAGGTGTAGAACGCCACAATATCGGTGTTGTCTATGTCACTATCGCCATCAAAATCACCAATTACTGGCTCCGGCTCACTCGTTTCAGGGAAATCCAGCACAACAATTACTGGATCGTGATCTGACGAACGATAAGCATCAGCTCCGTAATAGCTAGAAAGCTGTGTTTCTGACTTATATTCAACGTTGTAGTCGAAGACACGAGGCTCATCAGCATTGATATGCCAAACCGTTGCGTCTGCCACATACTCAGTCAAAGTTGAGCTTGATAGCGCGTGATCTAAGTAACCCATTTCGCCGCCGAAGCTATAAGAATAAGCACTTTCGCCGTGGAAGAGGTTCACCAAGTTGCTGTAACCGGCGTCTTCGAGAGCAAGAATTGGATCTTCTTTCGCATAAGCATTTAGGTCACCCATTACGATAACTCGGTCAGACAAACCTTCACTGTTTTGCACAAGCGCTGTCAGCCCTAACGCAGCTTGGGTACGTAGCTCGTTCCAGCAGCCTTGTCCATCACCCAAATCAGCATCATTACCTGTTGCACTGCCACAGCTTCCTTTTGATTTGAAATGATTTACCGCGAGCGTAAACGCTTCGCTGTTACTATTTACGCTAAAGGTTTGTAACAGCGGCTGGCGGTTACCGTAGTCAAAAGGAGCATCAGAGGAAGTAACCGCTGCGCCTTGTGGTGTAACCGTTGCAGGCTTATAAATAATACCTACCGCAATTTCATCACCACCAAGTAATGATTCAAGTGCTACATAGCTATACACTTCACTACCAAGTTCAGCATTTACGCTATTTACAAGAGAAGCAATGGCAGAATCACTCCCGTATCCATCGTTTTCGATTTCTACTAAGCCAAGTACATCTGCGTCCATCGCAACGATGGCTGCTACTGTCTTCGCTTGCTGGCGGGCAAATTCATCTTCTGAGTCTGCACCACGAGAGGTAGGGAAGTTCGGACCATTAAAGTAGTTAAGCACGTTAAAGCTAGCCACTTTGACATCGCCTTGTACGTCTAACTGGGGCACATCTGTTCTTGGGTTTGTGCGTACAGTTTGAAGAGCGCCAACTGGAATTAAGTTATAAGCACCAAATGCGTAGTGCATTACACCTTCCAGGCCTTCTACACTGTCGCCTAAACGCAGAGGATTCGCATGAGATAAACCTCCAACTGGGAAAGGAATATCGTCAGCATTTTGTGCGCTTGAGCCATCATCAACCAACAATGTGTTGCGTGCATTCGCTTCAGCCAAGGCAATAGCTTCACTTGAACCCGCGGCATATTGGTTTGTAGGGATCATCAGGCGGCCTGATGACACGTTGAATTGCCCATATCGACCAAGATTGTAAACGTCTGTCACGTTCAAAGTTTGCTGGAATTGAACCTGCATACCTTCAAGTGACTCTAGGTTAACACTCTCGTCAAATGGCATTTCAATGCTTGTCGTTAGTATATCAGCACCTGCACCTAGCGTTTCAGCATTGGCGCTTAGTACAATTTCTGTAATGCCATTGTATTCTGCCACTGCACCGTTAACACGCACAGCGTCACCAACAGATGGGTATTCAGTGAAGGTTGTCGAATAGGCAAATACACCTTCAGACGTCGCAGCATTGCCATCAGAGTCGGCGGCTTCTTCTTGAATAAAGAATCCGTTCATTTCCGGCACAACTTTAGTCACTACTGCCTCAACAACAACGTCATTGCCTGTAAGTGGCGAGGTATCGCCTTCGCCTTGGATAGCGCTAATTAAGACTACTTCACCAACTGGGTCAGTTGGGTCTGTAGGATCAGTTGGGTCGGTCGGGTCAGTTGGATCCGTAGGCTCGCTAACAGATCCATTGTGCGAACCAAAATTGTTAAGCGTATCTTTTGGTAGGCTATCCCATTCTTCAAGGGTAAACGCTGGGTTGCGGTTAGGGTTGCCTGCCGTTACTGAACTCTTGCGTACCAAAGTAACGTCTTTACCCCAGTTAGTTTTAACGCCGTACGTACCTAGAGCATCAACAACCTGACCGTTAGCGACGAGCTCAATGTAGTCATCGCCATTGAAATTAATCACGAAGCTGCTAATCGTTGAGCCGGCAGTTAACAGTGCATCTGCACTTCCGTGAGCGAATGTTGCTACGCCACCTGCTGGGATTGTGCCTTCAAGTGCTAACACTTTACGGTCAGCATCTGCGGTCTCACCATTGGAGAGTAAAACTAACTCATAACCCGCTAGACTTACCGGTTGTGTCGAGCTATTGAAAAGCTCTATACCTTTATTGAAACCGCCACCTTCGATGTATTCTGAAATGTAAATACTGCTGGTAGAAGGTGTTGTGTCACCGCCGGTATCACCACCTGTGTCGCCGCCGGTATCACCACCCGTGTCACCGCCAGTATCACCACCTGTACCATCACAACTCTCGTTGAAGATAAGTGAAGCAAGTTCAGGTTTGTCAATAAACGGATTTCGGTTTCCTTGGAATTCATAAACGCGCTCGTTACGACGACGTTCGAAGTCATCCACTGGATCACTTTCATGCCACTGAAGCAATACGCAAAGCTTACCAAACGCGGCTTCGCTAGTAGAGGTAAGGCGATTTACTAACACTAAGTCGTCTTCGGTATCACCAGCTGTATTGCCATCGTAACGCACGTCCATGTATAGCATTGAGCGTGCTACATCACCTTTTACTGCGTCACGAGGCTCAAAAGAGTCATCATCAACTCGGTTTAACGGAGCTTCAGAAAGCACGCTATCACTAAAATCAAAATCTAAGTTGCCGCGCGAGCTATTTACAGAAATATCGGTAGGACGCAGGTGCAGAATATCGCTGTATGCCGTTAGGCTTGAGCTAGGAAAACCATGGCTCTTAGCCCAAACATGTTCGCGATTCCAATTGTCTGGGTTGGTGCTTTGACTACCGCTACCGTTGGTAAACTTGCCTTGTGATATGCCTTTGTAGAACAAGATAACGTTATCGGTGTTAGCAGGATCTTCATCAGTGTAAGTGAGTGCTGTCCACACTTCTGAGTAAGAAAGCGTACGATGACCATTTTCAATGATGTTATGCGCCGTGTCTTTTAACGTTTGCGCACTTTCACCGTTTGCAATAGCTATGTCGAGAGCTGCGTAATAGTCAGATGCAACAAAGTCGCTGGCTAGGTTAACTGCTTCCAAATCAGGGCAGTTAAAACAAGTACCACTTAAGAAAAGAAGTTCATTTGAAGGTTCACCGCCGTTGTCAGGGTCACCGCCAGTATCCCCGCCATCGGTAGTTCCATTTCCACTTACTGAAATACTGTCTAAATTGAGATATTCGGTACCCGAGTTGTTAGCCATGGCTACTTTCAGTTCTAAAGTGCTTCCGCTACCTATCGTTTCGGTCAGTGTTGCAGAACCAAAGTCTTCCTGTACCGTATTCGTTGCCCCTTCTGAAAGCGTAATAAGCTCGAATGCGCCACCATCTAATGAGTAAAATACATCGATGTAGTCTGTCGACTCAAAATTTCCACTTTGAGAAAGCACGGCATTTATGGTGATATCACCGGCACCAGATATATCGATAGACTCGCTCAACCAGACTACTTCACCGTCAGTATCACGTGCTTGCATTGCGCCGCTTTCAACACGGAACCAGTCTGAAGTGGCACTTAGCTCACTCGCTGACACGTCTACTGACCAACGATCAACACCTTCAAGATCAACAATTGCTCCCGCTGGGTCTGAGCCAGTTGCGCCCTTGCCTTGCAGTTCATTTGCTTCGAAGTCCTCTTGCCATACTGTATCTGCAGAGGCATTAATAGAAACAACGCCTAACGACAATGCGCCCGCCAACAACGCGTTGACTACTTTAGCTGATTTCCTCAGCTTATACTTTTGTGTGTTACCCTCATGAATCATTTTGCTTTCCGCTTTTTTGTATAAGGAAGGTATAAATTCTTATACATACGTATATACAGCAAGCACTTAATAAAAATAATAATATAAACGTCACAAACGTTAAAAATCAGAAACTTAGACGTTTAAAATAAACTTACTTATTGATTAACTCTGCTGAACTTTGGTACAGGGAAAGTTGATTTGTCACAATGCGTAAATGTTTCAGCTTTGAAATATTTTAGTGACTCGCCGTGGTGCATGTTACAGTTTTATGC